>JAEWJV010000271.1 GCA_023386395.1 Bacteroidota bacterium | reverse complement strand
ATATTGCGATAAAAAACTATCAGTAAAATCATTGGTATTTTGCCTGTAATCGATACTAAAATTGCTGTCGGCAGCGAGTTGGTTAAGCCATACAACAGCCCTTTTTGAATAGTCTATATGATGGCCGCCGTTTTCATAAAATGCCAGCACTTTAAACCGGGGAGATATTTTTTGCGCTTTAGCATTTAATGACCCAATTAAAACAACTATAATTATTAAAACCTGCTTCATTACTTTGTTTGCAATAATACGCTGCTTTATTTTTCTGCAGCGCTTCATTATTCAGCAACAATGCATAGGCTATAAAAAAGCTATCGTGTGTAAAAGAAAGCAGCGCATGCGGATGCTGTTTTATGTATGGAATGCCTGCGGGCGTTTTTAAAATTTCAGCGTTACTACTCCGGAGTCTTGCCAATAAAAATTTTCTTACTTCAGATGATTGGTTAAGGCGATTGGCATCACCAATTTTCTTTATACCCCAGCAAATATTTTCATACTCATTTTCAGCAGCAGTAATGGTATAAATGAATTCTGGTGTAATGATTGACCAGGAATAATATTTTTCTGTATTGATAACAGCTACGCTTGCATAACAAAATTCAACCGGTATCAATTCACTTTCCAGCAATTTATGTTGTGAGACAGGAAATGAAATTGCCGGTGGGTTTATTGAATGCACCTGTATTTTCCAGCCGCCTTTTAAAAGCTGTGGCTGTAATCTTTTCTGAAATTTATATACAGACTCTTTTATGCTCCAGCAAAGCCATACAAATTGCACAAATGAAATGGCCAGGTCATTTGTATTAAAAAGGGCTGATTCCCTATCTGTAAGAAACTTTGAATAAAATCTGGGATTGCAGGCACGGTCAATGCCCGTATTGGTTAAAACGACGATATCATTGCCAATACTATTTTTTCTCATTAATTTTTTCCAGGATTACATCTACACAACTGCCAACATTGTGTATTTTCTCAGCGGCATCCATGTCTATTTCAATGTCATACTTTTCTTCAGCTTCAATAATTATATCAACCATATTGGCTGAATTTATTTTCAGGTCGTTTACAAAATCGGTTTCCGGGCCAATAGAATTAAGCGTTTCCTTATCTGGTGTATAATGTGACAAAACTTTTTTTAATTCCTCTAAAATGTCTTCTCGCGTCATTATTTTTTAAATTTTGAAAAAATTAAACAGGCATTTACATCGCCAAACCCAAAGTTAGCTTTAGCTGCAATATTAATTTCTTTATTTATTTTTTTTGTAGGTAATGCGTTTATACTCACAATATCTGTGATTTCAGGATTTGGATCTTCAAGATTGATATTGGGGTGTACAAACTGATGCATAAGCTGCAAAATTACAGCCACGCTTTCTATTGAACCCGCTGCGCTTAAACAATGTCCTATCATTGATTTAAGGGAATTGATGAGCGGAAAATCTTCTCCTCTCCTGTTCAGGGCTTTACTCCAGTTTTCAATTTCCATTTTATCAGCCATCGTTGCCGTTAAGTGCCCGCTGATCAAATCAATCTCAGCAGGATCAATTGCAGCATCCGTTAAAGCAGCATCTATGCAACGAATAACGCCTTCGCTGTTTGGCGCCGTCATTGAGCCACCCCTTTTCTGTCCGCCGGAATTAGTGGCGCCGCCCAATATTTCTGCATAAATGGTGGCATTACGGGCCAATGCAAAATCAAGATCTTCCAGCACCAGCGCCGCAGCGCCGGAACCCGGCACAAAACCGCAGGCTGTTGCACTCATAGGCCTCGATGCACTTCCCGGCTCATTATTAAACTTTCTTCCCAGAATGCGCATGGCGTCAAAGGCGCTGAACACGTAGCTGTCAATATATTCATTGCTGCCTACCAGCATGCGCTTGGCCGTACCGTTTCTTATGTATTCATAACCCATCAAAATAGCCTGCGAACCGGTGGCGCAAGCCGCTGAATTCGTAATCACGCGGTTGCCAATGCCCAGCAAACCTGTTATGTTAGCTGTGGCGCCGCTGTTCATGAGTTGTTCTACCACCTTTGAACCGAGTTTGCGGGATTGTTTCATATCAACATGCGTAATTACCCGCTTCATTATCTCCATATCGGCAAGGCTGTTGCCGAAAACGCAGCCGGTTTCCCAATGTATTTCGCCGGTATTAATAGCATTGCCTGCATCCATCCAGGCATCGGCGGCGGCTTTAATGGCATAACCTATTGTGCTGCCCCTTAAACCATGAAAGGCTACTTCCGACAAATAATTTTTAAGGTCATCAAACTGAAAATCAGGAATACCGCAAACCTGGCAATTAAAATTCAGCTCCCTGAAATGCGGCATAAATTTTAATCCCGAAACGCCATTTTGAATAGCATGGAGGAAAGCAGGCACACCAACGCCGTTTGGCGCCACAACCCCCAAGCCTGTAACAACAACCCTTTTACTCATAGCGGGATATTATTGCTTTGAATCATCATACCTGAAAATATGCCTCTCGCAACTGTTTCGTTTTTTTCATTTAACATTTCTACCGTGCATTTTAACTTATTAAAACGAAAATATTGTTTTTTGGAAATAACATTTAGTTTTTCGCCAGGCAACACAAGCTTATGGAAGTCAACCTGGGTCGAAGTAAATAAAGGAGTTATTTTTTTTTCGGAAGATAAACCCGCCTGCATTAATAAATAAATGCCTAATGTTACCAGGCCGATCTGCGCCATAACTTCTATGAGAATTACGCCGGGCGTAACAGGATTCCCCGGAAAATGATCTTCATAAAAAAAAGCATCGGGCCGTAATGTATATTCCCCGGCAATGCCGTTTTCATCCAATGAAATAATGGTATCAACAAAACGGAAAGACGATTTATAAGGGAGGTGGTTTAAAACTTCTTCGTACATATTTTCTGTTTTTACAGGCAGTGCTCCCCTCCGTCCACATGAATTACAGTGCCGTTTATCCACGAAGCTTCCGGCGTGCACAAAAGATAAATTACATCTGCCACATCTTTAGTGGTGGTCATTCGGCCCAGCGGGTTTGATTGTTGTGCATATTGCACCAGTTTATCATGGCCTGTAATTTTTTTTAACGAAGGCGTTTCGGTTATACCGGCTTCAATAAGGTTGGTCTTAATGCCTGATTTCCCAAACTCAACCGCCATATAAGTTGTAAGGCTTTGCAGCGATGCTTTGGCTATGGAAACGGCTGCATAACTTTCCCAGTATTTATGAGCGCCGGCACTGGTTAAACCAATAATACGGGCATCTTTACAAAAGAGATTGGCATCAAAAAGCAGGCGCGCCCAATCAAGCAGGCTGTTGCCCATTGCGTAGCTTGTATAAGCAATATCATCGGTGGTAATTACTTCATTTTTATTATTTGCAACAACCGGTTTTAAATTGCCCCTTGCAATAGAATGCAGCAATAATTTCACACAATTTTTTGCATTTAACGTTACTGTAAATGCTTCAATAAATTTTTGCCTGCCATTTTCTTCCAGCGCATTAATATTAAAAGGAAGGATAGTTACATTATTAACCGATGCAATTTTTTCAAAATGCAGTTTAACAGGTTTATCTGCGGTAGCAGTTTCCCGGTAAAGCACTGCTATATTCATGCCGTGTGCAGCCAGTTTTTCCGCAGCGGCAAAGCCAAAACCACTGGAACCGCCCAGTATTATCGCCCAGGAATGCTGAAATTGTTTGTTATCCTGCAAAACAGATTATAGATTATTGGGCGCAATTAACTGAAAAAAAACTTAATAATAGTTGTATTATGCAGTGGTTTATTAACCTTATAATAAACGATAGCCAAAAGCTGGCGTCTTAGGCTAAATTTGCCCGGTTTTGGCAGAAATGAATATCATTTCAGGTTGATATTATTATGCTTAACAAAAACAATTAAATATTTTTCAGTCAGCTTAATTATGAAAGCAGTTATATTCTCTTTATTAATGGTTACAGGTTTTTTGCAAGAAGGAACCATCAATTCAAAAAGTTTCGAAAGACAGGCGTTTTACAATGCTGTAAAATCAGAATCTGTTGAAGCAATTGATGAGCAGCTTAAAGCTGTACAATCTTCAGGCTTGAAAGATAAGGACGCTTTTGAAGGAACGCTTTTAATGAAAAAAGCAGGACTCGTAAAAGGCGCTAAAAACAAACTTGATCTTTTCAAGGATGGGCGCATTAAACTTGAAAGCGCTATAAAAAACAATAACTCAAATACGGAATACCGTTTTATGCGGCTGATAATACAGGAACACGCACCTAAGATTGTGAAATACAGGGATGAACTGGGAGCAGATGCCGCTTTTATTGAAAAAAATTTTAGAAATTTATCACCCGAATTACAGAATATTATTATTGACTACAGCAAAGAATCTAAAACACTTAAAACCACCAACCTGCAATAAATGAGTAAAAAAATCCTGGCGATTTATTATTCGCAAAGCGGCCAGTTGAAAGAGATGATCGCAAATTTTTGCAAGCCATTAATCCAGGCCGGCCACGAAGTTGATGATGTGCAGATTCATGTACAAAATGAATTTCCTTTTCCCTGGACAACAAAGAGCTTTTTTAGTGTAATGCCCGATTGTGTGCTGGGGAATCCTGTGCCCTTGAAACCATTCAACTTAAAATATCATAAATACGATTTGATTATTTTAGGTTATCAGCCCTGGTTTTTATCGCCCAGTATTCCTTTTAATTCCTTAATGCATGATGAAAGCTTTTTGAAAGTGATTGCCCACACGCCCGTTATAACCATTACCGGCGTAAGAAATATGTGGACCAACGCCTTTGAAAAAATAAAACCCATGCTCATTAATGCAAAAGCCAATCATGCCGGCACCATTGCATTATACGACAGGAACCTGAACCTTGTTAGCATTTTTACCATTTTTCACTGGCTGGTTGGCGGCAAAAAGACCCGCTACCTGGGTTTCTTTCCGTTGCCCGGCGTTTCAGATAAAGACATTGCCAGCACCGAAAACTTTGGGAAACTTGCTTTGCCGCATCTTGAAAAAGATGAATGGAACGGGCTTAAGCAGGAGCTTATCGATATAAAGGCAGTTGACCCTAAATATCATTTAATGTTCATTGAAGGCAAGGCTGGCATCATGTTTAAAATATGGGCAAACGTCATCAGTAAAAAACAGAATAAAAGTTTCTGGCTTGCTGCATTCAAATATTATCTTTTAATTGCGTTGTTTATAGCTGCGCCAATTGTTTGGGTAATAAATATGCTCATTTTTAAGCCGTTTTTATCGAAACATATCCGCAGGAAGAAGGAAATGCTTTTAAAACTGAATTAATCATTATGTCGGTGAACGAAGTCTATATTACAAATACCTCTTTATTTCTGCCCAATGATCCTGTGCTCAATGACGATATGGAATTATATCTCGGGTATATTAACGGCAAGCCTTCCAAATCTAAAAAAATCGTACTTCGCAATAACGGTATAAAAACAAGATATTATGCATTGGAAAAGGGCGGCAAAACCACGCATACCAATGCCCAAATGACGGCAGAAGCTGTGCGGGAATTATTTAAAGATGATCCTGAAAAATTAAAAGAGGTCGATTTGCTTTCCTGCGGCACTTCTTCACCCGATCAAATGATGCCTTCGCATGGCGTAATGGTGCACGGCTGGCTGCCCGAAGCAGAAGCCATTGAAGTAGTTTCGCCATCCGGTGTTTGCTGCGCCGGCATGCATGCTTTTAAATATGCTTATCTCGCTGTTAAGTCAGGCGATGTAATTAATGCCGTTGCCGCCGGCTCTGAAAGATTTTCGGCTTCATTAAGGGCAAATAATTTTGACGAAGAAGCGCATAAACTGGAAGCGCTTAATAAAAATCCATATATCAGTTTTGATAAAGAATTTTTAAGATGGATGTTGTCCGATGGCGCATCTGCTTTTTTATTGACTAATAAACCCAATGATGAAGGTTTAAGTCTGCGTATAGACTGGGTTGAAGGTGTTTCTTACGCCAACGAAATGGAAACCTGTATGTATATGGCTTGCGAAAAAGAAGCGGACGGCACTGTAAAAAGCTACCTTGAATTTACGCCGGAAGAGATCATGACAAAATCTATCCTGAGCATTAAACAGGATATTGGTTTGCTGAGTGATAATATTGTTCCGCTTGGCGGCAGAAAACTGAAAAAGATATTTGAACGCGAAGGTTTAAGCATAAATGATATAGATTATTTCCTGCCGCACATGTCAAGCGAATTTTTCAGGCCGAAAATTTATGAGATCATGTCGGTTTTTGGAGACTATATCCCCTATGAAAAATGGTTTGTTAATCTTACCACTTTGGGCAATGTTGGCGCGGCATCCGCGTATTTTATGGTGCATGAATTATTCAAAAGTGGCAAGTTGAGAAAAGGAGAAAAATTACTCGTGCTCGTGCCTGAAAGTTCAAGGTTTTCGTATATGTATGCATTACTTACGGTAGTATAATTTATCTTAACATAAAATTCCCGCATATGAATGCTAATGTAAAATTTCACACCCAGAAGAATTACATCAGGGCGTTCCATGAGACCATTGAAAAAACAAATATGCACGAATGAAAAAAGATGAAGTTCCGCAGGATTTGGGTGCACTTGGCAAACTCACAAAAGAAGTTTGTTATGCCACTGATGAGCAGGGTAAATATACTACGGCTTTGAGCAATGGCTGGGAAGTAAAAACGAATGCCCTTGATGTAACCTGGGAAAATATTCAGCATAAAGTGGAAGCGGCCAAAGCAAAAGTGTTAAACAATGAAGCAAGCCCCATCCTGTTTTTCATGGAAAAAAATATAATGGATATTAATATCCTGTCAAGCTATACCGGCTTTTTTAAATGGCAAATAAAACGGCATTTAAAACCTGCTGTATTTAATAATCTATCACCCAAAAAAATAAGTAAATACGCCGAAGTGTTTAATGTAACTGTGGACGAATTAAAATCAATGGAGGCGCATGACCAGTAATTTTCATCACGCACAATCTGCGCATTGCGAAAGCGGCGTTACCAGGAACCTACTTCAAAACATAGGCGTTACACAAATCACAGAACCGCTGGTGTTTGGCATGGGCGCAGGCTTGTTTTTCATTTATATCCCTTTATTAAAAATAAGCGGCGGCCCCGCATTGGCATTCCGTTCAGTGCCTGGAATTATTTTTAAAAGGACCTGTCATTCATTAGGCATTAAAATCATCAGGAAAAAATTTTCTTCAAAAGAAAAAGCAAAGGAAGAATTAGATAAAAAGTTAAGCGAAGGCATGGCCATTGGTTGCCAGGTGGGTGTATATTATTTGCCTTATTTTCCGAAAGAATACCGTTTTCATTTTAATGCACATAACATCGTTGTGTTTGGAAAAGAAGATGGTAAATACCTGGTAAGTGATCCCATCATGGAATATCCAACTACCATGACGGAATATGAACTGGAGCGTGTACGATTTGCTAAAGGCGCTTTGGCGCCACGCGGGCAAATCTATTACACCCTGGCAACAGAACCTATAACAGAAGAAAGAATAAAACGTGCTATCACCAAGGGCATAAAGCTGAATGTATTTCACATGCTGAAAATACCCGGTGCTTTTGCCGGTGTAAAAGGTATTGCTTTTCTTGGCAAAAGAATAAAAAACTGGCGGGATAAACTCGGCCCTGAAAAAGCAGGTTTATACCTTGCCCAGGTGG
>JAEWJV010000264.1 GCA_023386395.1 Bacteroidota bacterium | reverse complement strand
TTAAAATATAGCCCATGCCCACATGGGTTTGAATTAGTTTATGTTCAAATTGTTTATCCACTTTATTACGCAGGTAACTTATATAAACGTCAATAACATTTGTATTGGTTTCAAAATCCACATCCCACACATTAATCGCTATATCCACTCTTGAAACAACTTTGTTTTTATTTCGAAGCAGGTATTCAAGCAGTTGAAATTCTTTTGCAGTAAGATTAATTGCCCTGCCATCTCTTTTTACCTCTTTACTATCGAGGTTCATTTCAAGGTCTGCCGCTTTTAAAATGTTCCCAACCGGCAAACTTTGGTTCACCGTTCGTTTAAGCAATACTCTTATTTTTAACAGGAGCTCTTTAAATTCAAAAGGCTTTACCATATAATCATCAGCGCCTGATTCATACCCTTCAATCTTGTCGTTCAGCGCACTCATAGAAGTAAGCATAAGTACAGGTATGTGCTGATTTTTAGCGCGGATGGCTTTGCATAAATCATAACCGTTCATGCCTGGAAGGTTTATGTCGAGAATAATAAGATCAAACTCTTTTGCACAGAATAAATGATAACCCAGCTTCCCATCATAAGCGACTTCAACGTTAAAGCCAATTTCATCAAGCCCGAACTTTAATGTATCGGCAATTTTTTTTTCGTCTTCAACAATCAATATTTTTCTTTCCATATATAGAAACATCTATTATTTTAAGCAATTTACTTCTTATCATTTTAGGCGGAAAAAATCAACCTGGTTCTAATCATATTCTAATACGCCGTTAATGCCGGGTTAATGGCCTGCACGTAGTTTTGAAAGTTATTATTCCGGCGAAGCATTCAACTGTTATGCCTGCATTGCAAAACAATTAAAAAGTTTGATATGGATACAATACGGCTAATCAACTTAAAAAATACCGTTAGCGCTGAAAATCATTTTACCGCAAAGGGTTTAAACAATGCTGATATTAGACGCCATGCAATAAACGATGCAGCTCACAGTAGAAATAACAATAAGCTTGATGCGGAAATTCTTATTGATTACATTATTAAGACGCATCATGCTTTTGCGAAAAAAAATACAATTGCCATTTATAACCTCGCACAAAAAGTTGCATATCGTCACAGTGAAAATCATGTTGAATTAAAAAAGTTTAACGAAATCGCCTTTCTTTTCTTTCATGATTTGTTAAATCAAATGTTGAAAGAAGAGGAGTCCTTATTTCCTTATGTAAGGCAAACAATGAGTGAAATAAAACATCACGCTAAAAACAATAGTACTACTTTACAACCTTTAAAAGAAAAACTGCAATTGCAGCAGGCTGAACATCAGAAGTCTTTTGATTACCTGAAAGTCTTCAGGGAAATAACAAACGATTACAAATTACCGCCGGATGCATGCAGCTATTACACATCTTTATTTGACAAGATGAAAGAACTTGAACGTGATCTGATTATACATTTCCATTTGGAAGACGATATTCTTTTCGGTTTATGTAACAGGATAGCAAAGGATTAAACAAATGCAATAAAATTTAACCCGTTATAAACCTTGCCACTATTATTAATTTAAACACGATTAATTAAACTCGATTAAATGACAACACAAGCTTTATCTATTCTTATAGCAGGAATAGTATTTTTCTTTTTCCTGGGTATAAAAATAGTACGCCCCACACACAGGGGCTTAATTGAAAGATTGGGTAAATATCACAAGTTTGCCACACCGGGCTTTCACTGGATCATTCCTTTTATAGATAAAATGTATGCGGTAAACGTAACGGAACAAATGGTAGATGCACAGCCACAGGAAATTATTACCAACGATAACCTGAATGCGAGTGTTGATGCCCAGGTATATTTTAAGGTTATAGAAACAGAGGAAAGCGTAAAAAATTCGCAGTACAATGTAAATGATTACAGGCGGCAAATTGTAAACCTTGCCCGCACCACGCTCAGGAATATTATCGGAACACTCACATTAAGGTCCGCAAACAGTGAAAGAGGAAAGATAAATGCGGAATTACACAACACACTTAGAAACGAAACATCAAACTGGGGCATTGTAATTGTACGCACAGAATTAAAAGAAATAGATCCGCCACGGGATGTGCAGGATACAATGAACAAAGTGGTGAAAGCAGAAAACGAAAAAATAGCGGCGATTGATTATGCCACTGCAACGGAAACAGCAGCAGATGGTGTAAAACGTGCGAAGATTAAAGAAGCAGAAGGCTATAAACGCGCTAAAATATTGCATGCCGAAGGCGAAGCTGAAGCCATTATGCTGGTAAATGAAGCTGCTGACAAATATTTTACAGGCAATGCACAGTTATTAAAAAAGCTGGAAACCGTTGAGGCTTCCCTTAAATCGAATGCAAAAATTGTGGTACCGACGGGTTCTGAGCTGGTGAATATTATCGGCGATATGGCGGGCGTATTACCCATTCACACAACAAAGAATGAACATGGGGAAAGTAAAAATACGCTGCCCTCCACACCTGTATAAATTAACAAGTATGATGTAATATCTTAAATAACATGAATGAAAATTGCCCTGCCGCTGATGATGGAATTTCTTAAATATTAAATTTGTATAAAATGAAGTTATTAATTGCTCTTGACAATAATACCGGCGCTCATCATATTGCTGAAGCCGGTTATAAATTAGCGGAGGCATTGCATGCGCATACCGTTTTGCTGCATGTAACTTCTAATGCAACCTATTACGCTTCTCCTGATTACTCACCTATATTGGGATACAATAATTTTAATAATGCAGAAGCTGTACAAACAGACACCGGCGAGAAATTGAAAATGGCTGCGGAAGATTACCTGGATAATGTAAAGTGGAACCTGGGAGATAAAACTATTGAAACAGTTGTAAAGGAAGGAGATTATGCAGAAAGCATACTTGAAACAGCAAAGGAAATAAGAGCAGATATGATAGTGATGGGAACGCACAGCCGCAAAGGGCTGGATAAAGTACTGCTGGGTAGTGTAGCTGAAAATGTTTTACATCATGCAAACATACCGTTGTTCATTATTCCTGTAAAGCCTGCTTAAGCAGGATAATATTTTGGTACACAGGCTTTTTAATAGCAGGCAGCGGCAATATAAACTAAACACCATGTCAAGAGATCTTTATCAAACAAAAAAATTACTCACCACTAAAAACGGAACGTTTACTTACTATAGTCTTGCAGAATTGGAAAATCAGGGGCATAATATCAGCAGGCTGCCTTTTTCCATTCGTATTCTTTTAGAAAATGCACTGCGCAATTTTGATGATTTCGCGGTAACAAAACAAAACATCGAAACCATTCTTCAATGGCAGCCGGAAGGTTCGGATAAAGATATCCCCTTTAAAC
>JAEWJV010000240.1 GCA_023386395.1 Bacteroidota bacterium | reverse complement strand
GTAAAGGCGCCACTTATACAGATGTGCGCATTGGCCGCTATCTTAACCAGTTTGTAGTAACCCGTGAAGACAAGGTGCAGAACATTGTAAACACTGAATCGTATGGCATTGGTGTTCGTGTAATTGCCAATGGAAGCTGGGGCTTTGCTGCTACGGATAATATGGATAAAGACAGCATTGCTAAAGCAGCAGAGCTTGCAGTAGCCATAGCAAAAGAAAATGCAAGGTTGCTTACCGAACCCGTGCAGCTTGCACCGCAAAAAGGTTTTGGAGAAGTAAGCTGGAAAACGCCGATTGAAAAAAATGCATTTGAAGTACCGGTAAAAGAAAAGGTTGACCTGTTAATGGGTGTGAACTCAGCGGCAATGCAGGCAGGCGCTAATTACATCAACTCCATTTTGTTTTTGGTAAATGAACAAAAATATTTTGCATCAACAGATGGCAGTTATATCGACCAGGATATTCACCGTATATGGCCAACATTTTTTATCACAAAAATTGATGCGGCAACCGGCAAGTTTGAAACACGCAATGCATTGAGTGCGCCGCGTGGTATGGGCTATGAATACGTGGTGCCGTCTGCAGCAGAAAAGATCAGCAGCCAAACTACATTATACCGCAACAGGTATGATATGATTGAAGATGCAAAACTCGGCGGGCAGCAGGCCGGTGAAAAAATCAAAGCAAAATCTGTTGAGGCGGGCAAATACGATCTCATTCTCGATCCTTCACATTTATGGTTAACTATTCATGAATCTGTTGGCCATCCCACAGAGCTTGACCGTGTGTTAGGTTATGAAGCCAACTTTGCCGGGACTAGTTTTCTTACGCTGGATAAATGGCAATCGAAAAATTTTAAATTCGGCAGCAATAACGTAAACATTTTTGCGGATAAAAAACAACCCGGTTCGCTTGGTGCTGTTGGTTATGATGATGAAGGCGTTGCCACACAAAAATGGGATTTGATAAAAGAAGGCATACTTGTAAATTATCAAACCATACGCGACCAGGCGCATATACTTGGATTAAATGCATCACAGGGTTGCTGTTATGCAGACAACTGGAGCTCTGTTCAGTTTCAGCGTATGCCGAATGTTTCGCTGGCTCCGGGCAAATCGCCGTTAGCGGTAGCAGACATGATAAAGAATGTGGAGAAAGGTATTTACATTATTGGCGACGGTTCATTCTCTATCGATCAGCAGCGTTATAATTTCCAGTTTGGCGGCCAGTTATTTTATGAAATAAAAGATGGAAAAATTGCAGGCATGCTGAAGGATGTAGCTTATCAAAGTAACACGCAGGAATTCTGGAATTCGTGTGTTGCCGTAGCTGATGAAAAAGATTATCGTCTTGGCGGGTCTTTCTTCGACGGCAAGGGTCAGCCATCGCAGTCAAGCGCTGTTTCGCATGGTGCTTCCACTGCAAGGTTTAATGGTGTAAACGTAATCAACACCGCAAGAAAAATATAATAAAATCCGGAATTAATAATTTGAGGGTTGGCTTATAAAATCAACAAACAAAATTTATGTATATCCCGCTCGAAAATTATTTTCAGCAGCATACTCCTTTAAGATAAGCGGGGACAAAATATTTTAATATGGCAATACTTACAGAACAGGAAGCAAAAACACTTTTGCAAAAAGTATTAAGCTATTCAAAGGCTGACGAGTGTGAAGTGAATATTGGCAGCAGTGATGGCGGTAATATACGCTATGCACGTAATGCTGTATCAACAAGCGGCGGCGTTACACAAAGCACACTTATAGTAAGTTCAGCTTACGGAAAAAAACTTGGTGTGGCTACCATCAACGAATTTGATGAGGCATCGCTGGAAAAAGTGGTAAGGCGCTCCGAAGAGCTGGCGCAGCTTGCACCGGAAAATCCTGAATACGTTTCTATTCTTGGGCCGCAACAATACACGGCGCCTTCCAAAACGTATGTGGAAGCCACTGCAGCCATCGATCCAAAATTCAGGACCGATGCGGTTGCCCAAAGCCTGGAGATTTCAAAAGACAATAATTTAATTGCTGCAGGTTTCCTCGAAAATAGCGCAGGCTATTCGGCTATGATGAACTCAAAAGGTTTGTTTGCTTATAACACCGCTACTAACATAAATTTTAATCTCACATTGCGCACGCAGGATGGCAAAGGTTCCGGCTATGCTTCCAAAGGTTATAACGATGTTTCAAAACTCGATGTAAAAAATCTTACCACGATAGCTGCAAAAAAAGCAGCTGGTTCAATTGATGCAAAAGCGCTGGAGCCTGGAAAATACACAGTGATACTGGAACCAACAGCTGCTATTGTTTTGCTTGAAACCATGTTTTTTAATATGGATGGAAGAAGCGCCGATGAAGGCAGAAGCTTTATGAGCAAGGCTGGCGGCGGCACCCGGCTGGGCGAAAAGCTGGTGGATGAGCGTGTAACTATTTATTCAGACCCATGGAATCCTGATCTTCCCACAAGCACCTGGGCAGGCGATGGCAGGCCGCAGGAAAAAGTAACCTGGGTGGATAAAGGGCTAATGAAAAATTTATTTTATTCGCGTTACTGGGCGCAGAAACAAGGAGTAAAAGCAGTGCCGCAACCGGATGCTGTTATTATGGAAGGCGGTACGCAATCGCTCGAAGATTTAATAAAGGGCACAGAAAAAGGCATACTGGTTACAAGGCTTTGGTATATACGCGAAGTAGATCCGCAAACCGTATTGCAAACCGGGCTTACAAGAGATGGTACTTTTTATATTGAAAACGGGCAAATAAAATATCCTGTAAAAAATTTCAGGTTTAACGAAAGCCCCATCATCATGCTTAATAATATTGAAGCGCTGGGTATTCCTGAAAGAACTGTGAGCGGTGAATCTGGCATTCATGCTTTAATACCGCCAATGAAAATAAGAGACTTTACGTTCAGCTCTTTATCTGATGCGGTATAATTTCAATTCGTTTTTCAACATAAAAAGCTGCAAAAATTTTGCGGCTTTTTTGTTGGGGACAAAACATGAAGTTTACGTTTCATTTTTAATTAATAACACTTGCGTATAATATTTTTTCTTACTTTACTACTTTAAATTATTGTCTTTATGATACACGAAATACAGGAAGGTTATGTAAAGACTGAAACGCACCGGGGCGTTACAACCATAGAGTTTTTTCATCCGCGGGGAAATTCGTTGCCGTATAAAATATTAGATGAACTTGCCAAATCCATTCATATTGCCGGCCATGATGATGACTGTAAAGTGATTGTGATACGCAGCGCCGGCAGTAATATTTTTTGTTCAGGCGCTTCTTTTAATGAGCTTGCCGCCATTAAAACAGAAGCTGAGGGCACTCATTTTTTCAGCGGCTTTGCGAACATTATTAATGCCATGCGCAAATGCCCTAAAATAGTTATTGCAAGGGTTCATGGCAAATGCATTGGCGGAGGCGTTGGTTTGGTTGCAGCCTGCGATTATGCTATTGCAGTTTCGGGAGCCGATGTAAAGCTGAGTGAGCTTGCTATTGGTATTGGGCCATTTGTAGTGGGTCCTGTTATTGAACGGAAAATAAATATGTCGGCTTTTAGCCAGTTAGCAATTGATGCTATATCATGGCGCAGTTGTGACTGGGCAAAACGAAGAAATCTATATGCAGAGCTGCATCCTGATATAACAAGTTTGGATGAGGCCGTATTGAAACTATCTACCTTTCTCACACATGCGAACCCGCAGGCCGTAGCGGTGCTGAAAAAAGATTTTTGGAAGGGCACAGAACATTGGGATGAATTTTTGCATGAACGCGCTGCTATCAGCGGCAGGCTCATTTTAAGCGAATTCAGTAAAACCGCTATAGAGCAGTTTAAGCAAAAAATGACGGCAAAAGACAAGCAGTCGTTGATTGATAAATAAGTTATCCGTAGTGGATGGCGCTTAGCCCACTATATCAAAGCGTGCTTAAATACTTAACCCTTGCTCATTTTAAAATGTGTTAATGCACTTCTGCAGGCCACTTTTTTTTCAAACCTTATTTTTGCATAATGGAAAAATTAAGCAGGCTTGCAGCCAATATGATAGGCAGTGAAATTGTACGCCTTGGAAATGAAATAAATGAACGCAAAAGAAAGGGAGAGAAAATTTTTAATTTTACGATAGGCGATTTTGATCCTGCCGTTTTCCCCATACCTAAGCCGCTGGAAGAACTTATCATAGAATCTTATCAAGATCATTATACTAATTATCCCCCGGCAGATGGCATTATTGAACTGCGTGAAGCTGTTTCCGTTTTTCTGAAAGAATGGGGCCAGCTTGATTATGCGGCTTCGGAAATATTGATTGCTTCCGGAGGCAGGCCGTTAATCTATACAGTATTTAAAACGGTGGTTGATGAGGGAGATAAAGTTATTTACGCTGCACCTTCCTGGAATAATAATCATTATACTAACCTGCATAAAGGCAGGCATTGCGTGGTTGAAGCCACGCCGGAAAATAATTTCATGCCCACTGCCGAGGATATTGCTCCTCATATAAAAGATGCTGCATTGGTTTGTTTATGCACGCCGCAAAACCCAACTGGTACAACGCTTACAAAAGAATCGCTTTCAGCAATATGCCGGCTTATTATTGAAGAAAATAATAGGAGAGGAGCTGGTGAAAAGAAGCTGTATTTAATGTTTGACCAGATGTACTGGACGCTTACCTATGGCGATATTAAACATTATAACCCGGTAACGCTGCACCCGGAAATGCGCCCCTATACTATTTTTATAGATGGCATTTCAAAAGCCTTTGCAGCAACAGGTGTTCGCGTGGGCTGGGCATTTGGCCCTGTTGCGGTACTTGCTAAAATGAAAGCCTTTTTAAGCCATATTGGAGCATGGGCGCCCATGGCTGAGCAACATGCCACAGCGAAATATTTGCCACAAAAAGATTTGGTGCAACAACATTTCAGCAACTTTAAAACACAACTGGAATTAAGGCTGATAAAAATTTATGAAGGATTGATTGCTTTAAAGAATGAAGGCTTTACTGTTGATGTAATAGCGCCGCAGGCCGCCATTTATTTAACGGTAAAATTTGATCTTGCAGGCAGAAAAACAACGGAAGGTGTACTGAAAACACAGGCAGATGTAACGGAGTATTTATTAGGAAAAGCCAAACTTGCCGTGGTTCCGTTT
>JAEWJV010000234.1 GCA_023386395.1 Bacteroidota bacterium | reverse complement strand
CTGGAATTGAAACTTCATAAACATTAAAAGAAAAACGATGCAAACAACAGCAAAAGAAAGCAATATGGAAAATCCCCTCAATCAATATCCTCAGCCACCTCAGCCTGAGCAGCAGCAACCAGTACCTGGAAAGGAAAGTGAAATGAAGCCTCAAGTTGATCATGGTGAAACTTCTTATAAAGGTTATGGAAGACTAACCGGAAGAAAGGCGGTTATCACCGGTGCAGATTCAGGTATCGGGCGTGCCGTAGCTATTGCTTTTGCCCGTGAAGGGGCAGATGTGCTTATCTCTTATCTTAACGAACACGAAGATGCAAAAGAGACAGAAAGATGGGTAAAAGAGGCGGGCAGAAAAGCAGTGCTGGTGCCTGGCGACATACAGGATGAAAAGCATTGCCGGCAAATCATTGAACGTGCAGTTAAAGAGCTTGGTGGAATAGATATTCTTGTAAACAACGCGGCTTTCCAGATGTCGCATAAATCCATACAGGAATTATCTGCGGAAGAAATAGACCGCACATTCAGAACGAATGTTTTTGCTATGTTTTATTTATGCCGGTTAGCAGAACCTCATCTCAAGCCAGGCAGTACAGTTATAAACACTACATCTATCAATGCTTATAAACATTCGCCGGGTTTGCTTGCGTATGCAGCAACAAAAGGTGCTATACAAAATTTCACCGCAGCGCTCGGCCAGCTTTGGGCAGAGAAGGGCATAAGGGTAAATTGTGTTGCGCCCGGCCCGGTATGGACGCCGCTCATCCCTTCTACCATGCCTCCTGAAAAGGTAAAGAATTTTGGAAAGGACGTGCCTTTAAAACGTGCGGCACAACCTGCAGAACTGGCGCCGGCTTACGTATTGCTTGCATCGCAGGAATCAAGTTATATGACGAGCTCAACTATACAGGTGACAGGCGGCACCCCTACAATTTAATTCTTATAGTTTCATGGTGTTGCCTGTGAAAGAAACTTCGTGGCCAAGGTTTATTCAAAATTGATTTATATAAAATACATTAAAAACGTTATGAATAAAGAAGATAAAAAAGACGATTATCAAAAAACACAGGCTGCAAGCGCGCCTGGCAAGTTAGGTGAGGAAGTGAACAGGAATAAACAATATAAAGAAATGACTAAAGCTGAAAAAAGTATTCATGAAACAGCGCAGCAGGAAGGGTTGAACGAAGAAAAATCGCAGGGTGATGCAGGCGCTTTTGAAGGACTCGACAATATGGAGCAATAAAAATTAGCTTTCTTTCAGTTTAAATGCGGCATTTAATTAATACCTGCATTTAATAAATAATTGTTGCCTTCCATCCAATTGTGGATATGTTGCATAAACTTCACAAAGCAATAGGAATAATTCCATTGAAATGAATTATGAAATTCATTGCTTCTGTGCATTTGCCATAGAAATTCAGGTAAGGTGTTAATGTTGCCATGATGTTTAATTTTTATGAATGATTATTTGAAAATTATTTGCCTGGCTGTTCTGCATTTTTGTCGCTTATTTTATTTCTCTTCTGTTATAATTAAGTATCCAGGTGTTACCATATTTATCTGTTAGTCCACCAAACAATGCATCCCAAAATGTATTTTCCAAAGGATGCGTTTGCTCGCCATCCTGTGAAAGTTTTTTATAACATTCCCGTATCTCTTTTTCACTTGAACAGGTAAGCACAAGTGAGACGGCATTGCCTTTTAACAGCCCGCTTTCGCTAACCATATCCGTGCCCATCAACACAAATTCTTTGTTTGACAATACAGCATGAAGAATGCATTTTTTCATTTTTGCGGGCATTGTTTCCGATAGCGGCGATTCCCCAATCGTTTGAAGACTGAGTTCGCCGCCAAGACATTTTTTATAGAATACCATTGCTTCACGGCAATTGCCGTTGAAGGAGAGGTATGAATAAATGGTTTTCATTTCAAGTTATTACGACAGCTATTTTTCTTCCAGGTCAGCAATGATTATTTTTTTCATTTTCAGCATTGCCTTGAATGCATATTCCTGTTTGGATTTTTCCTTATGGTTTTCCAATTTGTAAAGCTGTTCAGGAATTACCTGCCAGGATAATCCGTATTTGTCTTTACACCATCCGCAGGGCCCTTCACTGCCGCCTTTTGCAGTAAGCGCTTTCCAGTAATAGTCCACTTCTTCCTGGTCTTTGCAGATAATAGTAAAAGACACAGCTTCGTTGAATTTAAACATTGGCCCTGCGGCCAGTATTTGAAATTTCATGCCTAGTAATTCCATTTCAGCCACATCAAAATCACCACTTGGCGTTCCTGAATTTTTATAGGCTTTATAAGAAATCATTTTGCCATTCTTAAAAATGGACAGATAATATTTCACCGCTTTTTTGGCGTCCTTTTCTATCCATAAGCATGGCGCTATTTTTTGCTTTGCCATTTTTAATGTTTTAAATGAATGAATATTGTTAACCCGGAATTTGCTTCGCTTATATTATGCATCAGGTATATTGGGCTCCACCAGTCTTTTTAATTTGTCTAATGATTCCTGCCATCCCAAATAACACATCTCTACTGGTATTACTGAAGGAATTCCTTCCTGCGTAGCTATTAGTTCTGTGCCACATGATACCGCCCTGAGTTTTATGGTAGTGATCATTTCACCGGGAAGGTTTGGGTCATCAAACTTGTCTGTATATTTCAGCAATTCGTTGGGAACAACTTCTATGTATTCGCCTCCAAATGAATGGCCATTGCCCGTTGAGAAATTTATAAAAGACATTTTGTAAACGCCTCCTGTTTTTACATTCATTTCATGCACTTTGGCAACAAAGCCGTAAGGTGGCAGCCATGAGGCCAATGCGTCAGCATCAGTAAAAGCCCTGAACACTTTTTCGGGCGGTGCTGCTAAAATTCTGTGTAGTTGTACGTTATTAGTTGACATGTTCTAAAATTTAAATTGTTGTTTAAATAGATTGACAACACAAAAATGGTAATCAAAAACGGTATTTAGGGGTGGCATACATGTCAGTTTGGGGGGTAGTTTGTGACAGGAAACAGATTATCTTTATTTCATGAAAAAAGTATCCATCTTAGTACCTGAATCTTCTGTGATGCAGGCCATTGCTGACCCGCAGTATTTATTTACCACCGTAAACCAGTTTTTAATCTCCGCTGGAAAAATGCCCTTATTTGATGTGGAGCTGGTTGGTATAAAAAAAGAAGTGAAACTGAATAACGGGATGTTTTCTGTGCATACAGACAGGCAGTTAAAAGAAGTAAACAAAACCGATCTGGTTTTTATTCCTGCATTGTTTGGTGATATGCCGGCAGCCGTAGCAAAAAACAAAGCTGCCGTGCCGTGGATACTGGAGCAATATAATAAAGGTGCAGAAGTGGCATCACTTTGTGTAGGCGCTTTTTTATTGGCTTCAACAGGTTTATTAAATGGAAAAAAATGTTCAACGCATTGGGGTTTTCAAAATGAGTTCAGGGAAATGTATCCCGATGTGGAAGTAGTGGAAGGTAATATTGTAACAGAAGAAAAAAGGCTTTACTCCAGTGGCGGCGCCAACTCTTACTGGAATTTGCTTTTGCATTTAGTAGAGAAATATACCAACAGGGAAACCGCCATTCTTGCTTCCAAATATTTTGCTATTGACATTGACAGGGACAGCCAGGCCACTTTTGCAATGTTTAAAGGACAGAAAAATCATACGGACAAAGAGATACTGAAAGCGCAGGAATACATTGAAAAAAATATTCATGAAAAAGTTTCTACCGATGAACTGGCAAAAATAACAGCAATAGGCCGCCGCACATTTGAAAGGAGATTCAGGCAGGCCACCAGCAATTCTGTATTGGAATATATTCAGCGGATTAAAATAGAAGCAGCAAAAAAACAATTTGAAACCAGCCGGAAAAATATTAATGAAGTAATGTATGATGTAGGTTATACAGATACTAAAGCATTTCGCGACTTATTCAAAAAACTAACGGGGCTTTCACCAATCGAATACCGGAATAAATATAACAAGATGGTGATAGTGAAGCCTGAATATATTTCATAATAAGAAAAATTATTATCAACCTGAACATTGAGCGTTATATAAAATAAACTACGTAGAATATTTATTTTTGAATTAGCCGCAACAATATTTAAGCACCTCACTTTGACTTCAATGTAGCTGTTTTTTAACGAGCGTTTTTAATGTAAGTGCATTAAAAACGGCATAGGCTTCCTGATCATTATCGAAATAGAAGTACACGTCTTTTTTTTCTTTTTGCCAGCTAAGAATTTGCTTCGCCCATTTCTTAAGTGCGGTATTATTATAACTGCCCTGGTATTTCATTTCGGTTGGCCCATGCAGCCTTACATATATAAAATCTGCGGTAATCCTCATGGGTGAAGTATGGCC
>JAEWJV010000196.1 GCA_023386395.1 Bacteroidota bacterium | reverse complement strand
ACCTTATACGCCACTTGAAATAAAAGATAAAACCATTAGCCTGCTTGGCAGAAAAGTTATGCTGAATGAGGATGGCTTGCCAAAACAAATTCAAACATTCTTCACCGAAGAAATGACGGATTATTCAACAAGGCCTAATGATCTGTTGACAGAGCCGATACATTTTCATTTTATAGATAATAATGGAAAAAGCCTGCAGCTTAAAGGCAAGGGCTTTAATGTTACAAAACAAACACCAGGTACAATTGAATGGAATGCTGCAAGTACTAACGATACGGTCGATATGAATGTATCAGGCCATCTTGAATTTGATGGATTTGCATCTTTTACGGTAAAAGTTATTGCCATGAAAGATGTAGCGCTGAAAGATATTCAACTTCATATTCCATTCACTAAACAAACAGCCAAATACATGATGGGGCTTGGTGAAAAAGGTGAAGCAAGGCTAGATACCATACAATGGAAATGGGATGTGGCGCATAAAAACCAGGATGGCGCATGGATAGGCAATGTAAATGCAGGCCTGCAATATTCACTGCGCGATGAGAAGTATATGCGTCCACTTAACACAAACTTTTATCTGTTAAAACCATTGTTATTGCCAGCATCATGGGGCAACAATAATAAAGGCGGTATAGATATTTTTCAAAAAGGCGAAGCTGTGCTTGCCAACAATTACAGCGGTGAAAGAATGATGAAGAAAGGTGATACGCTGCATTATAATTTCAATCTGCTCATTACGCCTTTTCATACCATCAATACAGATTTTCAATGGTCAACAAGGTTTTATCATAAGTATAACAATGTTGACAGCATTAAGGCCACGGGTGCAACCATTGTAAACATTCATCATGCAACGCCAATCAATCCTTATATCAATTATCCTTTCATTGCGTGGAAAGAAATGAAAGCTTATATAGATTCTGCACACACTATTGGATTGAAAGTAAAGATCTATAATACCGTGCGTGAGCTGTCTAATCGTGCTTATGAATTATATGCGTTAAGGAGCCTTGGCCATGAGATTTATTCACCAGGTAAAGGCGGCGGTTTTAGCTGGCTGCAGGAGCATCTTGACAGTGATTACATAGCCGCATGGTTTGTGCCTGAATTAAGAGATGCTGCCATTATTAACAGCGGCATGAACCGCTGGCATAATTATTATGTGGAAGGCATGAACTGGCTTACGCAACATGTGGGCATTGATGGTATTTACCTGGATGATGTTGCCTTCGACCGTATTACCATGAAACGCATTAAACGCGTATTAATGGCTGATGGCCATTCGGGAATTATTGATTTGCATTCGGCTAATCAATACAATAAAAATGATGGCTTTAATAACAGCGCTAATTTATACATGGAGCATTTTCCTTACCTCAACCGTTTATGGTTTGGCGAATATTTTGATTATGAAAAAAACAGTCCTGATTTCTTTTTAACGGAAGTGAGCGGCATTCCATTCGGCTTAATGGGTGAAATGCTGCAGGATGGCGGCAATGCATGGCGCGGTATGATTTATGGCATGACGAGCCGTATGCCCTGGAGCGACAATGCAGATCCGGGGCCTATATGGAAAGTGTGGGATGAATTTGGTATGCAGGGCACAAAGATGATTGGCTACTGGAGCAGTAACTGCCCTGTAAAAACAACCAATGATAAGGTGCTGGCAACGGTTTATAAAAAAGATGACAAGGCATTAATATCAATTGCAAGCTGGGCCGATGAAGATGTAAGTGTTCAATTAAAAATTGACTGGAAGAAGCTTGGCATTAATGCATCTAAAGTAACGATAACAGCGCCGGAGATTAAAAATTTTCAACCTGAAAAAGCGTTTAATATTAATGATAAAATCCCGGTACAGAAAAATAAAGGTTGGCTGTTAATTATTGAATAAAAGCCAAACTGGTATTGTTTGAAGAAATTAAATAGATAGAACTATATCTATAATTTTCTCTATTGCTATGAAAAAGCTCAATGGCTGAAAGCAGCAATAAAAGCAAACCAAACATTTCTGCTTAGTAATATGTTAACGTAAACAGCAAAAATTATTGCCATATATTTTTTATTTTCGCAATAAACTACCTGGCTTATTGAGCTTTTATAAAACTCTGTGAACGCGCAGTATCTGCCCGATATTTATAGAAGCAAATAACACGACCGCTTAAAAATTATCATCCGTAATAATTCTGTACGCTATGAAAATGTATGTTATTGCTGCATTATTGCTATTGTATTTTAATGATGCGGCAAATGCGCAAACGGTTATCGGCAGGCAAAAGGTTGATCAGTACCCCATTACTTCAAAGGGGTCTGTAACATACGGGCTTACCTGGCTGCCGACAGATTATGCTTCAACAAGTAAAAGCTATCCGCTTATTATATTTTTACATGCGGCCGGGGAAGTGGGTGATGGTATTGCAGGGTTGAATAATCTTATTAAAGTGGGATTGCCTAAAAAAATAGCCGATGGCTGGAACCCACAGGCAGTCAATCCTTCAGATAAAAAAAATTATCAGTTTATAGTAGTATCACCGCAGGCGTCAACAAGGAGTGGATGGTCATACAGCTATGCGCAGGTAGTATATATATTGGCGGATGTAGAAAAAAGATACAGGGTTGATGCAACAAGGGTATATATAATAGGTGAATCTGCAGGCGGCGGTGGCACGTGGTCATGTGTTACCAACGACAGTAACTTTACAAAGAAGATTGCCGCTATTATTCCTGTAAGCCCCACAGGGGTGAATGATCCAACCAGGGAATATGGAAACATTCAATATATCAGCGGAAAATATGGCGTAAAGGTTTGGACAATATGCGGCACCAGGGACCTTTTTTATAATGTGGTGTCATTGCCTTATGTAAATATCATAAATACAGCAACCCCCGCACCTTTGGTACCTGCTGTAGCTACAGGCGTTGCCGGTTATGGCCACGATACAGCACTCTGGAATAAGGTGACTGATGCTTCCTGGCGAAGTAATACTTTCAATCTTAATTTATATGAATGGATGCTGCGATATCAACGGGCCGGTTCAGATCCTGCCGTTAAT
>JAEWJV010000172.1 GCA_023386395.1 Bacteroidota bacterium | reverse complement strand
ACATATCGTTCATTTGCTGAACAGTGAAAAATCAGGCCGCAGGGGTTCGCTGGCACATGATGTTTTATCTAATGCTTCTAATGAAGATGAAACTAATGCTTACTTAGAAAAACTATTATCGGAAGGTGTGATACAGGAAGAAGAACTACCTGATTTAAAACAATCGGTGATGGATGTATTGCAGCATCCTGAATTGAGTAAGCTCCTGCATCAATCAGGCCATAGTATCATTGAAAGAAATATTATTGATATAACCGGCCGCATACAACGCCCAGACAGGATATTGATAAAAGATAACAGCGTTTTATTACTCGATTATAAATTCACATTAGAGCAAAGTGATAAACATGTTGAGCAGATATTGAAGTATAAAGATTTATTGCACCAGATGGGCTATGTTAATGTGCAGCCTTATTTGTTTTATGCCGTACGAAAAGAACTGAAGATGGTAGGTTAATATATATAAAAAAAATTCAGTTAAACGATAAGCAGGTTGCAAATAATGACAATCGCGTTTATCTGTAATTTATAGTTCATCATTTATAATGAAGATATTGAAACCTTTTTTAAAAGAAGTAGCACAAGACCTGGTTAAGAAGTTTGGATTGGATATTCAGCATTGCGCCATTGTGTTCAATAATAAACGGCCGGCGGTGTATTTGCAAAAATACCTGGCGGATATTATGCAAAAGCCATTTTTTAGTCCTTCCATATTTACCATACAGGAGTTTTTTGATGAAGCCGTGCAGGAAAAGCCCGCCGATTTTTATATGCAGTTTTTTACGCTGCTGGATATTTATAACCAACTACTGACGGAGGAAGGTTTGCCCCTCGTAAAAAGCAGCCAGTTCTTCGGCCTGGCAAAGATTATACTCACTGATTTTAACCAGGTGGATAGCGACCTTGTGGATGCAGATAAACTTTATAAAGAGCTGGAAGATATTGCTGCCATCAATCTTGAATTTGATTATTTAACGCCGGAACAATATGCATTTTTATCACAGTTCTGGCAATCTTATTCTGAAGGAAAACATAAGCGGCAGCAGGAATTATTTATCCAAATGTGGCGCAGGATGCCGCAGCTTTACCACCGTTTTCATGCAGCACTGGCAGCGAAAAAACATATCACGCCAGGTGGTGCTTACCGAAAGCTGGCAGGCATGGATATAACGGAAATGACGTATTTAAAAAACTTTGAGAAAGGCAGGATCATCTTCGTGGGCTTTAATGTGTTAAGCCGCGCCGAGGCGCAGTTATTTACCAAACTGCAGCAAGCAGGTAAGGCCTTATTTTAATTTGATGCAGATGAATATTACGTAAATGATGCTTTGCAGGAAGCAGGTTTGTTTTTGCGCAGGAATATTCACCAATTACATTTAAAAAATGAGTTTGCCGCACCGGTCGATTTAATGAAAACAGCAGCGCATAATGTTGATGTATATAAAGTGCAGGGGCAGGCAGCGCAGGCTAAAATACTCAATCATATTTTGGCTGATGATTATGCGCAGCAAACAGAAGTGGATGCCGTAGCCGTTATATTAGCTGATGAAACTTTGTTGTTGCCGGCATTGCAAACCATTCCATCACAGGCAGGTGAAAAGCCTGTAAACCTCAATGTAACGATGGGTTTCCCGCTGGCTATTTCTTCGGTGTTTGGACTGGCTGATTTATGGTTAAGCTGCCAGTTGGAAATGTTCAATCATGTAAATACATTAAAATATGCTTCTCCACATATTACCTACCAGCAGCTTGAATCTTTTCTCACACACCCGCTTACAGGCTTGACGGAGAAAATGAAGAATAAGATTAGAAAGGCATTGATTGATGAAAACATTGTGCACGTAGAACAAAACCGTTTGATAAGACAGGGTGGCATATTGCAAAAATTCTTCACGCAAACAGAGCAACCTAAACAATTGATAACAGCTTTGCTGGATGTATTGAATTTTGTGCTGAATAATCTTTCCCAACATAAGCAGTTGAAGAATATAGATGCTGAACTATTTGTAAAAACCATTCATGAACTCAACCGGCTTAACGATAACATTAAAGATTACCTGGAAAATGAAGAGCTGCCTTTTGTGATAGCGCTTATACAAAAAGCATTGCAAAACATTAATGTTCCCTTAAGTGGCGATCCCTTGCAGGGCATTCAGTTAATGGGTTTGCTGGAAACGCGTAACCTTAATTTTAATAAGGTTGTATTTCTTGGTTTTAATGAAGGTATCATTCCCAAAACATCTATTGGCAACAGCTTTATACCGGATAGTTTGCGCAGGGTTTACGGCCTGCCGGTATTGGAAAACCTTGATGCTGTTTCAGCGTATATGGTGTATCGATTATTGCAGCGGGCCGGACATATTTCCATTGTATATAATTGTTTGACTGATGAAACTACCAGCGGCGAGCCCAGCCGTATATTAAAACAACTGGAATATGAAAGTGGTTTCAGCTTTAATTATTATGAACTGGATTTACCGGCGCAAACAGCAAAAAAACAAACAATTGAAATTGATAAAAAGAACCCGATGGTAAGGCAACGTTTGCAGCGTTATCTTACCAAAGAAAAAACCTTGTCGCCTTCTGCCATCACCACTTATATTGCCAATCCCATTGATTTCTTTTTTAGTTATGTGGCTAATATAAAAGAACCCAAAGAAGTAACGCCTGTGGTAGAAGCAAATGAAATTGGCTCTATACTGCATGCAGCGATGGAAGATTTTTATCGGCCCATGTTAAGACAGGAAGTAACGAAAGAATGGATTAAGGACCGTCTCAAACAAAAAGATGCGCTTATTAAAAGGGCTTTTGCCAAAGTGCGCAAAATGCCGGAGGCGGATACCTACGAATTCTCCGGCATGCAGCAGGTAGTACTGACAATAGTGGATGCCTACATTAACATTATTACCGAACGTGATACGGAAGATGCGCCGTTTACCATTATGGCGCTTGAAGAAAAGATCAATGCGGAAATTCCTTTCCAGTTAAAAGGTAAACAGCAAAGCATTAAAATATTTGGTATTGTTGACCGGATTGATGTTAAGAACGGCGTAACGAGAATTGTGGATTATAAAACCGGCAAAGATGAGCTCACTTTTAATGCCATCGACAAACTGTTTGACACCAATGATAAATACATTAACAAGGCGCTGATACAAACCATGATCTATGCCGATGCTTATGAAAAAAAATCACGCAGCCAATATGTGCAGCCTGTGTTGTATGTGGTGCGAAGCATGAAAGAAAAAGGCATTGTTTTTTCATCGAACCGTAAGCAACTGGAAGGGCCTTTTCTAACCGAGCTGAAACCTGCATTTCTTGCAGGGCTTGAAAATAAACTGGCTGAATTGTTTGATGAAGATATTCCTTTCAAAGCCAGTGAAGTGGCCGATAATTACATGTATTCGATTTATACAACTTTGTTTTAGGCGTGCTGCATTTATCATTTGATGCTGCAGGATCAGGAACGGATGATATTTGCCCGGAATCATATTTATTTTAAATCAAAGCTTCAAATAATACATAACCCCGAACGGATGATATTTCGGCACATCCGTTCACACGCCTTGATTTGGCTTTTGTGCTGCTGATCTTTTAAGCAGTTGAACATCGATGTTGCATGAAGCAATAAAGCACTTGGTTCGTCATTTCGACGATAGGAGAAATCTCTAAAATATTTTAAAATTCAACTAAAACACAACCACTTCGTCGTCATTCCCGCGAAAGCGGGAATCTCATAATTGTGTTGCCTATAATTAATTGTTCTGTTCTTTTTTTCTTGACAAAAAAGAACCAAAAAGTCAAGAAAGAAACGATATTCAACACGTTTCTTTCATTCGCCTTGATATAGCTTTTGTAGTGCAGATTTTTAAGCAGTTGAACTTTGATGTTGCAATTAAAAGCAAAGCATATTGCACGTCATTTCGACGACAGAAGAAATCTCTTAAATATTTAAAAGTGACAAATAAAAACACAACCACTTGCACATCATTCCCGTGAAAACGGGAATCTGCCCTTTTAAATTAATTGTTCTGTTCTTTTTTCTTGACAAAAAGAACCAAAAAGTCAAGAACGGATGATATTCAGCACATCCGTTCATTTGCCTTGATGTAGCTTTTGTGCTGATGATTTTTCAGCAGTTGAACATTGATGTTGCAAGAAGAAATAAAGTTCTTGCACGTCATTTCGACGAGGAGAAATCTCTTAAAGATTTGAAGAATTCAAAATAAACCACAACTACTTGCGCGTGATTCCCGTTAAAATGGGACTCTCATTCTTTCGGACTTTACCGACTTCCTATCTTTCTGACTTTTATATTTTTAGGGCTGTCATCGTTCATCTCTCCGTTCGGCTGCAGTTCCGACTACCCATTACAATTCCGGCGCAAGGCCAACATACATAAGCTTCACTGTGCTTTCCATTTCAATCCGGCCGACTTTGAAATAATGAGATTCTATTGAGCAATCATTTAAAT
>JAEWJV010000125.1 GCA_023386395.1 Bacteroidota bacterium | reverse complement strand
GGCAAGCGCTTTGTTAGCAAGATTATTAAATAATGGCAGTACCAGCATTACCAATCCAATGGCCAGTAAAAAAGAAATAGTGCACAACAAAAATGATTCACCCAAAAACTGCAGGATGAGTTGCTTTCTTTCGCCGCCCACTACTTTTCTTATGCCGATTTCTTTTGCGCGTTTTACTGAACGTGCTACAGTAAGATTAATGAAGTTGATGCATGCAATCAATAACACAAATAAGGCAATACCTGAAAGAATATAAGCGTATGTTGGGTTACTGCCGTTAACCATTCCATTCTGCGCACCCAATTCAGGGTTCATGTGTATATCAATATAAGACTGTAAAAAGTATTCACCCATTGTGCCGCCGCCGCCATATTTTTTTGTCATTTCCTTAAAAGTCTGGCTGGCATCGCGAACGTAAAATTTTTGTATTTCTGTATTTACTGTATTGAGGTTGGCATTTGGTTGCAGCACCACAAATGTGTTCAAAAAGAAATTATACCAGTTGTCATTATTCCTCGCATCTTCTGCCGATTCTTTAAAGGGTAACAAGGCTTCAAAACGGATGGATGAATTTTGCGGGCTGCGCTTGGCAACGGCGGTTACTTTATACGGTTGAAAAACACTGTCTTCCTTAATCATTATTACTTTGCCAACAGCATCAGTTGTGCCGAATTGTTTTTTCGCTATATCCTCATTTATTACAATGGAACGCGGCTCTTTTAAACAGGTTTGCGGATTGCCGGCAATTAACGGAAAAGTAAATACATTGAAGAAACTTGAATCAACATACAGCAGGTCCTGCGATTGTACATCGGTGCCGGTCTTTATATCTTCAGCGCCGCTTTGCACGCGCACAAATGTTTTTATACCAGGCACATTTTGCGTGAAGCGTGGCCCTTGCAAATAGCCTGTATTAGTGCTTTTATATTCCTGGCCGTTATACTTGCTCTTTGATACAATGCGATAAATATTACCAACATTATTATGAAACCTGTCAAAGCTTACTTCATCTTTTACATACAATAAAATAAGCATGGCACAGGCTAAGCCAATGCTTAAACCAGCAATGTTGATAAAAGCATAAATTTTGTTGCGCTTTAAATTGCGCCAGGCAATGATGAGATAGTTTTTAAACATAAAGGCAGTTTTAAATTGTAAATCAAAAAATCAAAGTCAGGGGTGGGACGACTATTTTGAATTTTTAATTTTATGTTATCAGCTACGTTCTTCGTGGCATCACGGTTGTGTCACTCCCTTGTACAATATATTTTCATGGCATCTGCTGTTTAAAAACTATGTACTTTATAATCCTGGTAATCTTGTAATCTACTCAAATATCCGTTCAGACAAACTACTCCGTGCGCAGCGATTTTGATGGATTGGCAATTGCCGCTTTTATAGCCTGGTAGCTTATAGTGAGCAATGCAATAACAACAGATAGTAAGCCTGCTGCAATAAATACCCACCATTCAATGCCTATCTTATAAGTATAATTGCTAAGCCATTCATACATGGCCCACCACGCTATTGGTGTTGCAATCACTATTGAAATAATAACCAGCTTTAAAAAGTCTTTGGATAATAAAGTGGTAATACTCGTTACCGATGCGCCCAGTACTTTGCGCACGCCAATTTCTTTTATGCGGTTTTCGGCCATATAAGTTGCAAGACCAAATAAACCCAGGCATGAAATAAAAATGGTTAAGCCTGCAAATAAAGCCGCCAATGTGCCAATACGTTTTTCTTCCTGGAATTTTAATGCATACCCTTCATCTGCAAAATTGAATGTGGAAGGATATTGTGGGTTATATTTTTTAAATACGTCTTCTGCAAGCTTTAAATTTTTCTCTGTGGAATTGGCAGGATTTAATTTAAAGTGAATGATATTGAACCATGACTTTGGCCCCATCACAATTAACTGGCTCACCTTTTCATAAGGCGATTCGTAAATAAAGTCTTTCATTACACCTACCACATGCCAGTCCACACCCTGGCCTTTAATTACAGCGCCCACAGTATGTTTTAACCGCATAATTTTAACTGCAGATTCGTTAAGTAAAGCAGCCGTGGAATCCGTGGCATATTTATACACATCTATATCCCTGCCTTCCACTAATTTAATACCCATTGTTTTTGCAAAATCTGCGTCGGCACCCATCATCACAAAATCTGTTTTATCATCTGCACCCGTAGAGCCATCCCATTTCCAGCCCCAGCTATCACTCCACCGTTGCGTGATCGGGCTCATAGATTTGGTGACAGCCACAGCGGCGCTACTGCTCAGCAACTCATTTCTTATCAAATCATAATGTCTTTCAACATCGCCCTGTATGTAAGTATAAACCAGTTTATCCCGCACATAACCGGCGTCGCGTGCCTGCGCATAATTAATCTGCCTGCCAACAATAATGGTGCATATAATTAAGGCTATGGCAAAAGTGAACTGTAAAACAACCAATACTTTTCGTGGTGTTACCAATGCATGACTGGCTTTAAACGTGCCTTTTAATACACTTACAGGTTTGAATGAAGAAAGATAAAATGCAGGATAGCTGCCCGCCAGTACGCCGGTGAATATAATAAAGCCTACCGCAAACAACCAGAAGTAAGCATTACTGAAATCGATATATAATTTTTTATCAACAAGATGATTGAAGCCCGGTAAACTTATTTCAACAATAATAACCGCCAACATAAATGCCAGGAAAGCAAGGAAAATGCTTTCGCCGATGAACTGGCTTACCAGCGATGATTTATAAGCGCCGGCTACCTTGCGTATGCCTACTTCTTTCGCCCGCTTTTCACTGCGTGCCGTGCTTAAATTCATAAAGTTGATGCAGGCAATTAAAAGAATGAATGCGGCAATGATAAAGAACAATTTCACTGTTTCAATCCTGCCGCCAACATACTGGCCATTTACTGATTTGGAGTATAGCCAGCGGTCTTTAAACAACTGTGTAAACACCTGCGTGGTGGACGGGTCTTCACCGTTTTTTGTGTGATCGATGGTTACATTTTTAATCTTCCTGTCAAAATCGGCCTGCTTTACATTCGGCTTTAACAATACATAACTTCTTACCGAATTATTGCCCCAGTATTCATCGCTCCAGCCAATTTTTTTCATGTAAGCCCAAGGCAATAAATATTCAAAATCGAAGCTTGTATTATTAGGCAGGTTTTTCATTACACCGGTTACTGTAAAATAATCGGAGCTGTCAATTTTAATAACCTTGCCAAATGCATCATCGTTGCCGAATAATTTTTTTGATAAATCTTCTGTGATAACAATACTGTTGATTTTATCTAATGCATTATTGGCATTGCCTTTTATAAAAGGAAAATCAAACACACGGAAGAAACCGGAATCACTAAATGCACCACGAATATTTAAATGCTTATCGCCAACTGTAAATAAAAAAGTTGCCTGGTTATAACGAACGGCTTCTTCAACATCGGGGAATTCGTGCTTTATTGTGGGCGCCAAAATTTTAGGAGTGTTATTCCAGGCCCATAATTCACCGTTGAATTTATCGCGGTTGTTTAAGGTATAAATCCTGTCTGCTTTTGCATAGAATTTATCATGGCTCATTTCATTTTGTATCCATAATAAAATGAGTATGGCGCTTGCCATACCCACAGCAAGCCCCGCGATAATACTGAATGAAAAGCCTTTGTTTTTCCAAAGGTTTCTCAATGCAATTTTGAAAAAGTTGTTTAGCATAGCTTTCTGTAAGCCCCTCCTAAATCATTCCCCAAGGGAAGGATTTTCAGAGCGTGATTAAGTAATGTTGTTTATATAATGCAATCTCTCATAAACCCATTCCAAAGAAAAGGGTTTGTGAGAGCCGCTTATTCCGTTCTCAGGCTCTTCACCGGGTTTGCTGTTGCTGCCCTTATTGTATTTAAACTCACCACAATTAAGGTTAATGCCAGCATGGTAATTCCAACTATAGCAAAAAGCCACAGGTGTATAGTAATGCGATAATTATAATTATGCAGCCAGTTGCTCATCAGCCAATATGTGAGAGGCGCAGCAATTACAAAAGCAATTATAACAAGCTTTAAAAATTCTTTTGAAATAAGCACCAGCAATTGCTGAATGCTTGCGCCCAGCACTTTGCGCACGCCTATTTCGCGAAAACGTTTTTCTATAGTAAATGATGCCAGCCCCGCAAGGCCAAGACAGCAAATAAAAATGGCCAGCACAGAAAAAATATTCGAGAGCTTTCCAATTAATTCTTCCGTTATAAATTTCTTTTGAAACTCCTGGTCCACAAATTTGTATTCAAACGGCACCGAAGGATTATATTTTTTAAATACTGTTTCCAATAATGCAATCGCTTTTTGTGCAGGCACTCCTTTTTTTATACGCATAGTAGCCATGCTGGAACTGCTTCCATCATAAACCGTCAGCATCGGGTACGCCGGTTCAAACGGCGATGTCATAATTACGTTATCTGTTACACCAATTACCGTATAGGTTTTGCCATAACGCATCTGCATGCCAACCGGGTTCTTCAGCTTCATTGCATCTACTGCCGCTTTGTTCAATATCATCGAGGTTGAATCGGCAGGCGTTCCTGTAAAATCGTGCCCCTGCAACAGCTTTACATTCATTGTTTTTGCAAAATCCACATCGGTTGCCAGGCCGCCCATAATAATATTGGCATTTGCAGGTTTTCCATCATAATCCGGCGCTCCTGTATTCCACCAAACTTCAGTGATTGGTGATGATGTTCTTGTAACGCTGGTTATAATACCCGATGTAAGTAACTGCTGTTTTATAACTGAGAAGTTTTTGTCAACATCAGGTGTAGAAGGAATCATTACAAGGCCGTTGGGATTATACCCCATATCACGGTCTTTTGTATGTTGTATCTGCTGGTAAACAATAATGGTTGCAGATATAAGTAATATAGAAATTACAAACTGCGAAACAACAAGTATATGCCTTGGCAAAATTGTTTTTTTTCCGGAAATGATGGTGACCTTTAAAACCTTTACAGGATTGAAGGAAGAAAGATATAATGCGGGATAACTGCCGGCAATAAAAGCAGTAAACAAAATAATGCTGAAGGCCATTATCCAGAATGCAGGCTGTATGATATTTAAGGAAAGATGTTTATCAATCATCACGTTGAATGATGGCAGCAATAAGACAACCGCAATAAGCGCAAGAACAAAAGCAATCAGGGTTATAATAAATGACTCACAGTAAAACTGGAAGATTAACTGTTTTTTGTTTGACCCCAGCGTTTTTCTTATGCCAACTTCTTTTGCCCGTTTTTCGCTTCTTGCAGTAGAAAGGTTCATAAAATTAATGCAGGCAATCAGCAGGATAATAACTGCAATAATAGAAAACAGCCGCGCGTATTCAATCATGCCGCCGGTGTTTTTGCCGTTTTCAAAATCGCTGTACAAATGCCAGCGGCTCATGGGAAAAGCAAAGTAGCTGCTGATCTCATCATGGCCATGCGATCTTTTTATTTTGGTGATGTCTTTGTTCAATAAAGCCGTATCGGCGCCGGGCACTGCCTGTATAAACACGTTCCATGAAGAATTTACCCATTCGTTCATGGAGGCTTTTGTATCAGGGTCGTTATAATTGAAGGGCATTATCCAGTCGAACCGGAAAGTAGAATTGGCGGGGGCCTGTTTAACTATTGCAGCCACTTTAACCGACTGGTTATTATCAATGGTAAGCAGTTTATTAATAGGATTGGCATCTCCAAAAAATGCCTTTGCAGCATCTTCGGTAAGTATAATAGAGTTAGGATCTTTTAAAGCTGTTGCAGCATTGCCTTTTACAAACTGCCAGGAAAAAATATCAAAGAAATGATCGCTTACATAATAGCCTTCTTTTTTTATTTTATTATTGTTATAAGCAAGCAGATTTTGTTGAGGGTATGTTGTAACTACCGCATGTTTTATCTGCGGAAGGTTTTTTTCAAGTGCATCGGCAAGCGGCAACGCCATACTCCTGTCTGTAAAAACCTGGTTGTTAAAATCGCGGTTGGCAATAACCTGGTAAATATTATCATAGTTTTTTTGAAACTTATCGTACGTAAGTTCATCCTGAACCCACAATAAAATAAGTATCGTGCAGGTAATACCAATGGTAAGCCCAAGAATATTAATAACTGTGAAGCCTTTACTGCGCCGTAAATTGCGCCAGGCTATTTTAAGATAATTGTTAAACATGGCAGCCTCTCCTAAATCCGCTCCAAAAGAGAGGACTTTTTAGAACGTGGATAATTTAACCTTGGTAGATACTTTGTGGCTTGCAAAGCCTTCCCTTTAGGAAGGTTTGGATAGGCTTTTATATCAATATATTCTCTGTAACCGTTTGTCCATCCAGCATGCGGATAATGCGGTGGCTGTAACGTGCATCATGCTCGCTGTGTGTAACCATTACAATGGTTGTACCCTGTTCATTTAATTCTGTAAGCAGTTGCATTACGTCGTTACCATTATTTGAATCGAGGTTACCAGTAGGCTCATCCGCAAGAATTAATTTAGGATGGTTTACAACAGCTCTTGCTACGGCCACACGCTGTTGCTGGCCGCCTGATAACTGCTGCGGATAGTGATTGCGGCGATGCATGATCTGCACTTTATCCAATACTTCTTCTACGCGTTTTTTTCTTTCAGCGGTTTTAACGCCTGTATAAATCAATGGCAGCTCAACATTTTCAAATACTGTTAATTCATCAATCAAATTAAAGCTCTGGAACACGAAGCCTATATTGTGCTTGCGCAGATCGGCACGTTTGCGTTCGTTAAAATGTGCCACTTCAATCTGGTTGAATAAAAAGCTGCCGGCATCAGGGTCATCGAGCAGGCCAAGAATATTAAGCAGTGTAGATTTGCCACAGCCTGAAGGGCCCATCACGGCAACAAATTCACCATCCTTTACTTCGAAGGATAATTTATTCAGCGCAACGGTTTCTACTTCTTCGGTGCGGTAAACTTTTTCGAGTTCTGAAATCTTTATCATGTTTGGTTGTTTTAGAAGTTGTCAGCTTTCAGCTATCAGAAATCAGCCTGGGAAGACATTAATAATATTTATTTTTAATTAATTTTTTTAATCTTTTAAACTATCTGTTATGCGAAACCTTGAATCTTTTAATTTCTGGCAAAGGAGTCGTGCATGTACTGATAGCTACTTGCCTTTCAGCACCAGCTCCTGCATATCTGTGCCATAATTCTCATAGCTTGATGTAACTACTTTATCGCCGGGTTGTAAACCGCTTAGCACTTCATAGTAGTCTGTGTTTTTATTGCCCAGCTGAATGTCTACGCGGTAAGCCCTGCTGCCATCTTCACTTACTTTAAATATCCAGTTACCGCCGGTTTGCTGATAGAAACCACCTTGTGGCAATAGTACGGCTGTGCGTTCATCGCTTAATGCCAGTAATATCTGCAGGGTTTGTCCGCGGCGGATGCCCTTTGGCACTTTGCCCACAAATTCCATATCTACCTGGAAGCGGCCATTCGTTACCTGTGTATAAACTTTCTTTATTTCAAGCACATAATTGCTGTCGGCAAAAGTGAAGGTGCCGCGCAGGCCGGTATAAATCCTTGAAATATAATGCTCGTCCACATCCACACGTACTTTATAACCGCCCATTACATCTATTTGCCCTAACCGTTCACCCTTGTTTTTATTCTGGCCCACTTCTGCATCTAAAGAAGTTAACTGGCCGTCAACCGGGGCACGCACAATTAAATCACCCACCTTTTTTTGCATTATTTCCAGGGCTTCCTGAGAACCTTTGTAAGATTGCCTGTCTTGTTTTGCCTGCTGTTCCCTGGAAGCAGAATCCTGCTGCAGAATTTGTTCAGTAAGCTTCTTTTTTTGCAAATAATAATTATAGTCGTTTTCCGCCTTTTTAAAATCCTGCGAACCAATTGCCTTTTTGGCGTAGAGGTCTTTGTTCAGGTTATAAATGCGTTCGGCTTCCTTAAACTGGCTTTCCACATCGGCCATGGCCGTTTGTTTGCCCACTGTATTTTGCAGCGCCGCGTTATTGTTGATCTGCATTTGGG
>JAEWJV010000147.1 GCA_023386395.1 Bacteroidota bacterium | reverse complement strand
CTACCAGGCTCATGGCATTCTGCCTTAAATAACCACCCGGGATTATTACATTCACGGCCGGGTGTGCCGCCAGTAAATTGGCAATATTCAATGCGTTGGTAATAACATTCAGGTGTTTTATCCCATCCAGGTGTTTTACAATTTCTGCAGTAGTAGTGCCACTGTCAATTATGATGGTTTCTCCATCATTAATTAACGAAGAAGCCAGTTTGCCTATAGCTGCCTTTTCTGCCGCATGAATTTTATGTTTTTCTGTAATGCGCTGGTCAATTCCCACATGATTTTCCGTATGAATGGCGCCGCCCCTTGCACGAACCAATAGGTTTTTTCTTTCCAGGTGTTCAAGATCATTACGAATGGTTACTTCGCTCACATTAAACTCCCTGCTCAATTGTGTTACCATCACCTCGCCGGTCTCCTTTATGTGTTCCAGTATTTTCTTTCTTCTCGATACAGTAAATCTTTCTTTCCTTTCAGCCATGGGGTGTAAAATTTCAGCTAATATATCAGAATATTTATTGAAAAACAATCTTAAGCATAATATTATTATTAAAATAGAAAGATTATGAAGAAAATAGAAAGATTTTGAAAGATAAATTTATAATCATTACTTTTGTTATAAACCTTAATTCATGCAATTGCTTAGTCTGGATGAAAGTTACTTAAAAGGAAAAGGCGCATATTTAACGGCTGCAGAAATTGCCGGCCAGCCTGATTTATGGAATGATATCCAACATTTATTTTTTGATTATAGGGATGATGTTCACGCATTTCTTTCGCGTGCTTATAAAGAAGCGGATAATATTATTTTTACGGGTGCAGGCACAAGCGCGTTTATCGGCCTTTCGCTTGAAGGAGCATTTTTCAGGAATACAAAAGTTCAAAGCAGGGCCATTGCTACCACCAGCATTGTTTCAAATCCGCAGAATTATTTTAATACGGAACAAACATCATTGATTATATCGTTTGCCAGGAGCGGCAACAGCCCTGAAAGCAACGCTGCACTTAAACTGGCCGATGCGTTTTCAAAAAAATGTTTTCATCTTATTATTACCTGTGATGAAAATGGTTCGCTGGCGCAATATGAAACATCAAACCCCAAATATGTTTTCGTATTGCCTGAAAAGGCTAACGATAAAAGCCTGGCTATGACGGGCAGTTACTCGGGTATGTTGTTGACAGCATTGATGATCGCATATATCAATCATCCGTCAATTATACAAACACAAGTGCAGCTGGTGAAGAAAGCTGCTGCTGATGTTTTGTCAAATATACCTGGCGAATTGCAGCAAACAGCTGCCAAAGATTTTAAGCGTGCCATGTTTTTGGGCTCAGGAAATTTATTGGGTACGGCAACCGAAGCGGCGCTTAAGCTACAGGAATTAACCAATGGGAGAGTTATTTGTAAAGAAGACAGCTATCTTGGCCTCCGGCATGGGCCTAAAGCTGTAATTGATGAGCACACATTGGTGGTATATTTTTTCAGCAATAACAATTATGTAAAGCAATATGAATACGATCTTGTTGATGCGATGAAAACAGGTAATAATGCTTTATATGAATTGGCTGTATCCGGCAAAAATGAAAATGCGGTTGAAGTAGATGCGCAAATAAATTTTAATGATAAGGAAGATTGTATTGAAGAAGATTTTCTTCCTGTTTGTGCAATAGTGCCTGCGCAGGTACTGGCTTTTTATAAAAGTCTCGCTGTTGGTTTGTCGCCTGATAACCCGTCGGTGAATGGCGCTATATCAAGGGTGGTGCAGGGCGTAACTATTTATCCTTTTGAAGCCAGTATGACAATATAAATTATGAATAACCGCTGTTAATAAAATTGAATTTTCATTTTAAAATTTCAGTTAAAACGTGCAGGATAAAAAATTTGATGTACTGGTTGCCGGCGAATTAAACATCGACCTTATTTTAAGCGGGCTTGCGCAGTTTCCTGCAACCGGCAAAGAAATTCTTGCTGATAAAATGGTTTATACACTTGGAAGCAGCTCAGCTATCTTCGCTTCAAACTTAAGCGCACTGGGCGTTTCCGTAAATTATTGCGGTTGCATAGGCAACGATGACTTTGGGGAAAAGATAATTAAAGACCTTGAAGCAAAAGGTGTTGCTACCGGTAACATTATTCGCAGCAATGCATTGCAATCAGGTGTTACAGTCGCTTTTAATTTTGAACAGAACCGGGCCATGGTTACCTATCCCGGCGCCATGTATGCGTTGAGTGAAAAAGATATAACAGATACTATGCTCCACAATGCCCGGCATCTTCATGTAAGTTCCGTTTTTATCCAGCCGGCATTAAAACCCGGCCTCGTAAAATTGTTTAAACGTGCAAAAGACATTGGCTTAACTACTTCTCTCGATCCGCAATGGGATACTTATGAAAAATGGGACTGCGACTGGAAAAATTTACTGCCAAATGTTGATGTATTCATGCCTAATACAGAGGAACTAAAAAATATAACCGGCAAAGAAAATATACAGGATGCGGTTGCTTCAATAAAAAGTTTTGCCAACATTATTATTGTAAAAAATAGCATTGAAGGCGCCACGGCTTTTTATAAAAATGAAGTGATAGAACAACCTGCATTTATTCATAATGATTTTGCTGATGCCATTGGCGCCGGCGACAGTTTTGATGCCGGTTTTATAAGGCAATTCATTCGAGATAAATCTTTAAAAGAATGCGCAGAAATGGGTGCTGTTTGCGGTGCTTTAAATACAACAGCTTACGGCGGTACAGCGGCTTTTACAGATTTGCAATCTGTAAAAAAATCAGCATTAAAAAAATTTAACTATACCATACAATGAGGATGAAAGAAAAGCTGGCCGCTTGTACCAAAGAAGGTAAAGCATTGCTGGCGGTAAACTTCTACAATTTTGAAACATTAAAGGGTTTATTGCTGGCTGCAAAGCAAACAAACAGCAGCCTGATCTTACAGTTGAGCGAAAGTTCATTGCAATACCTGGGAATTAAACCGGCCATTGCAATGGCAAGGGTTATGC
>JAEWJV010000122.1 GCA_023386395.1 Bacteroidota bacterium | reverse complement strand
CAGTATATCTGCCCGGAGGCGCTCCATTATCCGCAGGAACCTGGCTGTTTAAATTACGTGTAAGATACTTACTCCAGTCGCCGGGAAACTTAGCTTCCACCTGCACACTGGTAAACTCTTTATCATAATCTTCTGTAGCAACCTTTGGGGCTTCTACTTTACCTGTCCCTTTTTCTACAGGCGCTTCAACCACATCAGACTTAATACCTTCCTGGTTAAAAGCCCCGATCTTAGTATCCTCAAGCTTTTCCTGTTCAGGTGGTTTTTCCTCCGGTTTTACTTCTTCATCCTTTACAATTTTAGGAGGAGTGAATTTAGTAACCTGCACTTTAGGGGGCTCTTTTGGTGGTGGTGGAGGTGGAGGTGGTTCATCTTTCTTCTCCGGCGTCTTAATGTCTTCCAACACCACATCTTTTACCTCCATTTTTTTAGGCTTCCCTTCATCAATCTTTTTTGCTATTGCCGAACCAATGAAGATAATAAGGCATACAGCAAGCATGGTGATAAGTGCCCTTATCATGCGCTTGTTATAGCTCTTTCTTAATTCATAAGCGCCATAAGCTTTATTCCTTCCATCGAAAAGGATGTCCAGAATATCGGCGTTCATTATCTTATTTGCTTCCATTTTTACTAATAAAGTTTAATTCTTTAGATGCTTAATGCTCTCAATTTCCATAAACCTACTGCTCAGGTGGGGTTTCCCCTTCTGATATTCTTACATACCTGTCTTCTACAGGGGAAATATCCACAACAGCATAACGCTTAACAACATTAATACTCATCTCATCCAGAATATCGATAAAATTTTTATAAGTACTTTCATCATTTGGTTTTATTACCACCACAAGATTTGTATCCGCCTGTTGCTTTTTATCCATTATCACTTTACGGATCTCCTTGAAATTGGAGGATTTAAAGTTACCTCCATCCGGAGCCAACTCACCTTCATAATAGAATATATTATTATCTTTTCCAAGAAGGAGTGTTAATGCACCAGACTGTTTGATTTTATTCTGATCTTCTTCTTTTACTTTATCATCAGGTAAAGCAAGGCGCATTGCCGTTGGCTGGCTGATGGTTGTAGTAAACACAAAGAAAGTAATCAGCAAAAAACCAAGATCAACCATAGGTGTTAAGTCAACTCTTGTGGAAAGCTTTTTACTTTTTTTGACGCCGGGGCCCTTTTTGTGGCCACCGCCGCCCGAAGTATCCATTTCTGCCATTACACAATTATTTTAAATTAAAAATATTATTCACCGCCACCACCTCCTTTCTTACTCATATTCAATTTGTACAGGTCAGTACCTTCGGGAACACCGGAAGGGTTTGTAACCATCTGGAATTTGAATTCATCATTCTTTTTAAAGGCAGTAAGAATGTTTTTAAATACAGGGTATTTAGCTACATTATCTCCTTTTAAAATCAAATCCATTTTTGATCCCTGATAGGCTGTTTTAGCTGCCCTTATCCATTCAATCATCTGGTTGTTGGCAGTATCCTGTGCGGGAATACCTGAAGGCAGGTTTTTTGCGGTAATTTGCTCATTACTCAGTTTTGCCTGCGCTTTAAGTTGTGAAAAAGGAACACCTATAAAGGCTTGCCTAACCAGCCTGTCTACTTCCTCGTTTGTAAGGCCAAGATTGTTCCTCTGATTAACCTCCTGGATCATGGTTTGCTTCTTGGTTCTGTCTTCAGAATTATCGCTCACAGACAAATAAACCTTGCCATCCTTATCAAGGGATATCATTACGGCATTCTTATCAGGCACAAACTTATTGGCAACAGACGTTGGTGTTGAAATGGGCACAGCCTCAGATGGCTTAGGCTTCGTTGTTAAAATAAAGAAAGCCAAAAGCAAAAATGCCACATCGCACATCGCGGTCATGTCCACAATTGTACTCTTTCTTGCAATTTTCGGTCTTGCCATTATATCAAATTTATTTTATAATAAGTATAAGATGTTTCTGAAAAAGAATTCCATAAACCTCTCACTACATATTTTTATCTATAATTAGATGCGAAGCTTTGCGTTAAAGTAAACCCAGATTCATCAATGCCATATGTAATAGCATCGATTCTTGTAGTAAACACGTTATACATAATAATTGCAACTGCAGATGTACCAATACCTAAAGCTGTATTATACAAGGCTTCAGCAATACCCTGAGACAAGTGAGATGAAGCATCTGCACCGCCGGTTTCAGCCAGGGAAGCAAATGAACGTATCATACCCACAACCGTTCCCAGCAATCCAAGCAAAGTGGCAACAGAAGCAATAGTTGAAAGAAATACAAGGTTTTTTTCCAGCATTGGCAATTCAAGCGCCGTAGCTTCTTCAACTTCTTTTTGAATATTTAATACCTTCTGCTCTGTAGTTAATTCGCCGTTTGCAATCATCTCCTTATACTTGCGCAAACCTGCCTTCATTACATTACCAACTGAACCCTTTTGCTTATCGCAGGCTGCAATGGCTTTATCTACATCTTTATTGGCAAGATTGTATTGCACAGTGCGGATAAATTCAGAAATGTTGCCGGTACCTTTTGCTTTTGTAACTGTAAGTAATCTTTCTATCACAAAAGTTATAACAGTTAAAAAGCAACCTATCAAAATTGGTACGATAATACCTCCCATGTACATGCGGGATATTGCTGTAGTAGGGCCCTGGTGATCTGGCCAGAAACCGCCGCTTTTATCCGGTTGCGTAAAGTTTGCATCATTCCCTATCACAAAGCGCCAGATTATATACCCAAGAATAATACAGGTAAGGGGTGCAAGCCATGAAATAGAGTTACGAGATCTTTTGGGTTGCACTGAAGTAGCGCTCTTTGCTGCTGCCGTAGCAGTCGGTCTTGTTTCAGCCATAACAAAATTGATTTTAGTTTTTAAACTTTTGTTTTTCGTTTTTACTTAAAAATTTTTGATTACACATTGCTCAAACAATCACTATAATGTGCTTTCAAATGGGGTTGTAAATTAGTTAAATTCTTTAAAGCACCAACTTTTCGCAATTTTATTTTTATTTTTTTTCTGATATGCATTTCTCCGGCTATAAATGCCAATAGCTAATTCATATATTATTACAACCACTAAACTGTAAATTTGTTAATGGCAATGAATAAAATTGTAATAGCAATAACGGGGGCCAGCGGTGCTGTTTATGCAAAACTTTTATTGGATAACTTAGTTAGCTTAGAAGGACAATGTGAGCAAATAGCTGTTGTAATAAGTGACAACGCAAAAAAAATATGGCAGGCAGAATTACATAATGAAGATTATAAAAATTACCCTGTACATTATTATAATAAATTCGACTTTTTAGCTCCTTTTGCATCCGGCTCTGCACAGTATAATATAATGATTATTGTTCCATGCAGCATGGGCACACTCGGCCGTATAGCTTCGGGCGTAAGCGATGATCTTGTAACACGCGCCGCAGATGTAATGCTGAAAGAAAAACGTAAGCTTATCCTTGCTGTCCGCGATACGCCGTACAATCTTATTCATATAAGAAATATGGAGGCGGTTACACTAGCCGGCGGCATTATTTGCCCGGCCACGCCATCTTTCTATAGTAATCCAAAAACAATTGAAGAAGTTGCTTTAACAGTAGTTAACCGGCTTATTGACCTGGCAGGTCTTCATTCAAAAAGTTTTCGATGGGGAGAATAGTTAGCGAGCTTTATAAACTGTAATATCATTATATGATATACAGGCTTGTATCAGCTTAAAATCATGTTAGATTATAAGTGCGGCTATAAAAACAACTTCGTTACAATAGCTGCTATTGAATAAATGCATGAAATAATAAAAATGCCTTTTGCCGTTTGGTCGCGGCGCATATTAAGATAAATAGTAAGTAATACTACATTAGCAAAAAGCGCAAAGGTTGCAATGGCAGATAAAATTGTTTTTTGCAAACCAATTACGTGAATAAAATCCGCAATTGTATAGGTAGGATAAAACTTCCAGAAATAATAACCAAGCAGCCCAAAAATGGGCGCTATAATGCCAAGAATAACCCCAAATAAAAATGAGTCTCTTTTCAAAGTTTTTGGGTTAACGCTTTTTGCAATTTGGTTTTCAATTCATAATTGGTAAGGTCAAACTGTACCGGCACAACGCTTACATAATTATTTTCCAAAGCCCATACATCCGTATCTTTCCCCTTATCAAAATTTTGAAATTCGCCGGTGAGCCAATAATATTTTCTGCCCGTGGGATCATGCCGTTCGTCAAACCGCTCTTCATATTTTGCATAAGCCTGCCGGCATACTTTTAAACCTTTAAGCAGTTCTTTTGGTGCAATGGGTATATTTACATTCAGGCAGAGATGCTTATCAATTTTCTTACTTATAATCTGTTTAACCAGCAGGTTGGCGTAATAAGCAGCGCCGTCAAAATCAGCTTCAATGCTATAATCCAATAAGGAAAACCCGATACTTGGAATACTCTCAATAGACGCTTCCAGTGCGGCACTCATAGTACCCGAATAAATCACATTAATGGAATGATTCGCACCATGATTAATACCGCTTAAACAAATATCCGGCTTGCGGTGCAACACTTTATCTACAGCAAGTTTTACGCAATCAACCGGTGTGCCGCTGCATTGATAGGCTTCAATATCACCAAATGCTTCTACTGAAGTTAAACGCAAAGGGTGGCCGATGGTAATAGCGTGGCCCATGCCGCTTTGCGGTTTATCAGGCGCAACTACTACTACTTTCCCAAGGTCTTTAACAGCATTGGTAAGCGCTTTTATACCCGGCGCTGTAATACCATCATCGTTTGTAACAAGGATAACCGGCTTTTCTTTTTTTGAGATTTTTGCTTTTGCCATAAAAGAAATGCAAGATAAAATATGTTTAAGGTTTGAATGCTTAAAATTAAGCTATCAAAACAAAACAGCCCCGGAATTTCCAGGGCTGTTTAATAATATATAAAGGCGATTTATTTATACTGAGGAATTAAACCTTTCGCCAGCTCCACCATTTCTTTTACACCATCTTCAGGCAAATTACCTTTCTTAAATTCTGCCAAAACATTCGGTAATTTGTTTTCCATTTCCATTAAGAAATGATCTTCAAATGCTTTTACGTTTTTAACAGCAACGCCCTGCAGCAAGCCCTGCGTTCCAAGATATATAATTGCTACCTGCTTTTCAACCGGGAACGGAGAAAACTGAGGCTGCTTCAATATTTCCACGTTGCGGGCGCCTTTGTCAATTACCAGTTTGGTTGCAGCATCCAGATCACCGCCAAACTTAGAGAAAGCTTCCAGCTCACGGTACTGTGCCTGGTCAAGCTTTAATGTACCGGCAACTTTTTTCATTGATTTGATCTGAGCATTACCACCCACACGGCTTACAGAAATACCCACGTTAATCGCCGGGCGGATACCGGAGTTGAACAGGTTACCTTCAAGAAATATCTGTCCGTCAGTAATCGAAATTACATTCGTAGGAATATAAGCAGATACGTCGCCGGCCTGTGTTTCAATAATGGGTAAAGCCGTTAAAGAACCACCACCTTTTACAAGATGTTTGATATTATCAGGCAGGTCATTCATTTCGCTTGCCACTTTATCGTTGCTGATAACTTTTGCAGCACGCTCCAACAAACGGCTATGCAGATAGAATACTTCACCCGGATAAGCTTCACGGCCAGGAGGACGACGTAACAATAATGATACTTCGCGGTAAGCTACAGCCTGCTTTGACAGATCATCATAAATAATTAATGCAGGCCTTCCGGTATCGCGGAAAAATTCACCTATCGCAGCGCCGGCAAACGGAGCATAGAACTGCTGTGGCGCAGGATCAGATGCAGAAGCCGCAACGATAGTTGTATAAGCCATTGCCCCATTGTCTTCGAGTGTTTTCATTATACCTGCAATGGTTGATGCTTTTTGGCCAATAGCAACATATATACAATAAACAGGCTTACCTGCTGCGTAAAATTCTTTCTGGTTAATAATAGTATCAATACAGATGGCGGTTTTACCTGTCTGGCGGTCGCCAATAACCAACTCACGCTGGCCGCGACCGATAGGGATCATCGCATCTATCGCTTTAATACCTGTTTGCAAAGGTTCTTTTACAGGCTCACGATAAATAACACCCGGCGCTTTACGTTCCAGAGGCATTTCATACAGAT
>JAEWJV010000096.1 GCA_023386395.1 Bacteroidota bacterium | reverse complement strand
AACGCCTTTCCTTGCCAGCGTGGCATTATCAGACCTGTAAAACAACTGTTGTTCAGGATATGGATCAGGATAAAATTTAAACTTGCTACCTTCAAGATTTTTTTCAAGAATTTCTCCCATATCGGTTTTTTCATAACCGGTTATATAGGCAGAATTGGTGCCCCATTTACTCTCCGTACCAATCATTTCGATATTAAACATGGCCATTACTTTGGAAGGATCAAGCTGGCCGGAAAAATATTGAGACCCAAAACCGCCCATTTCCTCTGCCGTAAATGTTACAAATATCAATGTGCGTGCATTATTATTTAATGCCTTGAAATACTTCGCCAGCAGAATTACAGCCGTCGTCCCTGCGGCATCATCGTTGGCGCCGTTGTAAATGGTATCACCTGTAGAATCGGGCTCGCCAATACCGAGATGATCATAATGTCCCGAGAAAACAACATATTCATCAGGTTTGGCTTTACCGGGCAAAATACCTGCAACATTGTTGAGTTCTTTTTTGCTGATGGTATTATCCAGGTTTATGGCAAACGAATTTGCTTCTTTAACCCCAAATACAATAACAATTGATTTTGATGTAGAATCCATGGAAGAGCTTCCCATACTCACTAACCTGTCTGCAAACCGTTTTAAAGAATTATCTGCCAGCACCAGCTGGTTTTTTGCGCTGCCAAATATCTGCCCTATTTTACTGCGCAGCTCGGCTACAGAGTCAATATGCACAATTTCAACAGCATCATTCTGCGTGAGGCTGACATTGGGTGCAAACGAAATAACAGCGAGGTTTGAATCAGCAACGGTAACACCATCAATTGTAACATTGGCGGTATTATTTTTTGTTTCGGTCATGTAAAAAACCTGGCGGTAACTGTTTAAGCCAGGAAGGAACTGTAATCCTGTTTGTTTAAATTCATTTTCGATAAAAGCGGATGCAGCAGCTATGCCCGGCGAAAATGTTTTACGTCCCTGCATGGAATCGGAGGACAAAACTTTTTCAATACGCTCCACTTCTGATGTTGTAATTATTTTATTAATATCCTGTGCCGATAAAGCTATATTGAATCCAACTAACAGTAATAACAATAAAAATTCCTTCCGCATATAAATTAGATTTAAAAAGATAAAGATAAAGGCAGGTTTTATTTTTGAACCAAAAGATTAATAAGGTCAAATTCTATTTTCTTGTTAAACCCTCCCGCATATATCTTTTTGAATTACCTTTGCAGCCTTTATTTTTGAAAGGCATACGTTTTAACCGCCCCGTAAGGCGGAAGCGGTTTGAATGTGGCACATAATTTAGCATACAACACTTGAAATGCCGCATTTAATATATCTGGCATTTCATCTGCAATAGAAAAAAACAAACATTCAGATGAAACTTTCCCAATTCCGTTTTGACCTTCCTCTTAACCTTATTGCACAAAACCCTACAAAGCGTCGTGAAGACAGCCGCATGATGGTTGTACACCGCCAGACAGGGCAACTTGAGAACAAACATTTTAAAGACATTCTTGATTATTTCGATGACAAAGATGTTTTTGTGGTAAATAACACAAAGGTTTTTCCGGCACGCATGTATGGCCGCAAGGAAAAAACCGGCGCCCGCATTGAAGTGTTTTTACTGCGTGAACTAAATAAGCCTAACCGCCTTTGGGATGTAATTGTTGATCCTGCAAGAAAAATACGCGTAGGCAATAAATTATATTTTGGAGAAAATGATGAACTGGTTGCTGAAGTAATTGACAACACAACAAGCCGTGGCAGAACCATTCGGTTTTTATGGGAAGGCGATGATGCAAGCTTTCGCAATATGCTTGAGTTTTTAGGTGAAACACCACTTCCAAAATATATTAAACGTAAGCCTGACGAAGAAGATAAAGAGCGTTATCAAACAGTGTATGCAAAAAATGAAGGTGCTGTGGCTGCGCCAACAGCAGGTTTTCACTTTAGCAAGGAATTGATAAAACGCTGCGAAATAAAAGGTATTCGCTTTGCCGAGCTTACGCTGCACACAGGCCTTGGCACTTTTCGCCCGATAGAAGTGGAAGATCTCAGCAAGCATAAAATGGATGCTGAATATTACAGCATTGATGAAGAATGCTGCCAGATTGTAAATAAGGCAAAAGAAACAAGCCGCCGTATTTGTTCTATCGGCACTACCACCATGCGCGCCATGGAAACAAGTTTTACTGCACAAAAACTTTTAAAACCAAGCGAAGGCTGGACCAATATTTTCATTCATCCGCCTTACAACTTTAATGTTGCTGACAGCCTGGTTACTAATTTCCATTTACCCAAAACAAGTTTATTGATTATGGCTTGTGCATTTGCCGGCTACGATCTTATAATGGAAGCTTATAAAAAAGCAATAAAAGATAAATACCGTTTCTTTAGTTTTGGCGACGCCATGCTGATTATTTAAGAGAAGGTTTAAAGCTGAATAACAAAAAACCGGTTGATAATATATCAGCCGGTTTTTTTTATGTAATTATTATGGGAAACAATTTTATTGATACAACTCAACAACCACAGAATAGACATGTTTGTTGCCATTCTTATCAAACGATTCTATGGTGATCAGTTTTCTGTAGCTGCTTTTTGAGTCCTTACTTTCTTTTACAGAAATAGAATCACCGGTTGCGGCGATCATTGCTTCAAGTTGTTTAAAGTTTTGATAGGAAATAGCTTTCTGCAATTGCTCTGTATTAAGCTGCACATTCGCTGCCACAGCCTGTTTAACTTCAGGCATGGCTAACCGCAAAGAATCTAATTGCTGGCTTACATTATAAAGATAATTCTGCTTAAACGCCAATTCATATCCGGCCTGTTTCAGTTCCATTTCCCTTACTTTGGAAGCTGTTTCCTTCTCTGCCTTTTGTTGTTGCTTAATCTCATCATTTTCCTGCCTGGTTTCGTTTTTCGTCAATTGTTCAACAGGGGCTTCTTCCACTTTATTCGTTATTATATTAGTAACCTGTGTGGCAGGTGCAGTATTGATTTTCGCAACATTTACAGGTTGAAATGCATGTATTGGTTGTCTG
>JAEWJV010000080.1 GCA_023386395.1 Bacteroidota bacterium | reverse complement strand
GCCTTCGTTAAGTAACCTCTGTACATCCTCTCGTTTATAATACAATGTGCCACCTACTTTATTGCAGCGTAATTTTCCTGCAATCCTAAGCGATTGCAACTTACCGTTTGAACAGTCGAGAATTTTTCTAACATGCCTTGTCTTGAAGCCTTCCACAGGCAAACCAGACGATTCCTTCTTTATTTCCTTTAAATACTCTTTAAGGTCATTTAGTAGCTGGATTCGAAATCGTTGCAAATCGTCCATTGTTATTATTTCCGTTGCCATCTCTTTGATTTGTTTGCTTAACATCTACTGTATCATCTTCTGCTTCTTTCTTTTTCTTTTTGCAGGTGTATTTTCATCTTTTATTTTATTCGTTTTTTTTTGCTCAGGTTTTTCAAAAACACTCTGTTTGTTTTCCTGCTTATTGGTTTGTTGTGCTTGTTCTTATCCAACAAATCGCTTAGCAATATTTTTTGATTTTTTTCATCAAAAGCTCTTAAGCTTTTTGTAGCAGGATTTGCGGCAATAAAAATTTTTTGCTCTTTGCCATCAATCGTAAATGTTGCAGACTGAAGATTACCACGTTCCAATGAACGAATAAGATTGCTCTTATACTCCTGGTTATTCAATTCTTTAATCGGATATTTTGATAAGGTTGCTTCTAAATCATAACCATAATTCTGATGATACTGATTAATTTTATAATTGCCGCTTTCAGTAAACGAAAAATTACAGAAGCTTGGTTTAACAGAGATAGGCAGTTTTATGAACATGCAGACATCTGCGTTACGCAGAAGATTTGGTGCTGATTTTTTATTACGATTAAACCAGGCATTAGGCACAAAAGAAGAATATATACAATCCGTAATCCCATTAGTTGAATACTATGAACGGCTACCATGTCTTGAACTCATTCAAACAAAAACGGGTATTGAAATAGCGTTACAAAAGTTGCTGGAAAAATTATGCAACAGGTTAGTGAAAGAAGGCAAAGGATTAAGAGAAGTGAATTTTATCGCTTATCGTGTTGATACAATACAATTGCCACATCGGTTAAACCTATATAATTAAGTTGATGAGTGGCATGAAGAAAAATGGTTATCCTGAAGCATATGCAGAAAAAATTTTTAAACAATTGGAAGGCTTCGGGAGTTATGGTTTTCCTGAAAGTCATGCGGCGAGCTTCGCGTTATTAGTATATGTTTCTGCATGGATAAAATACTATTATCCTGATGTATTTGCATGTGGTTTATTGAACAGTCAGCCAATGGGCTTTTATGCACCTGCACAAATCGTAAGAGATGCAATCAATCATGGTGTTCAATTCAGACCTGTTGACATCAATCGATCTTGTTGGGATAATACGTTAGAGGAAAAAGTAAATAATTATCGTGCTGTAAGATTAGGATTCAGGCAGATAAAAGGTATTAAAGCAAAGGACATCGAAAGACTAATCAATACACATACAAAAGCATTTACAACAATTAATGAATTATATGATGCGGGTTTATCTTTTTTAGCACTTGAAAGATTAGCAGATGCAGACGCATTTCGTTCAATAGGATTAGACAGACGACAAGCGTTGTGGGAAGTAACAGCATTACATGATAATCCTTTAGGATTATTTAAAGGACAGCCCTCTGACAGCAAACTTGAACTGCCTGTTTTATTACCTGAAATAACATTGGCTGAACATGTAGTTTATGATTACAGTGTATTAAGACTTTCATTAAAAGCGCATCCGGTTAGTTTTATAAGAGAAAAATTAAAGAAAGAAAAAGTTGTTTCAACACGCGATATTTTAAATTATGATAATGGTGATATAATAAGAATTGCAGGATTAGTATTGGTGAGACAAAGACCCGGTACTGCAGGCGGTGTTTGTTTTATAACGATTGAAGATGAAGAAGGCAATGCAAATCTTGTTGTGTTTAGACAATTATTTGAAGATGTGTACAGAAAAGAAATATTGAAATCAAAATTATTAATGGTGCAGGGTAGAGTGCAAAAAGAAAGTGGCGTTACACATATTATTGTAAGGCATTGTGAAGACTGGTCTAAGATGTTACGCAATCTTAGCAAGAAAGATTATGGCAAGATTTCAATGAATACATTATCTCCACGAGATGAAAGAGACGGTTTTCCATTTAAAGGAGAAAATAAAAAAACACAAGTAAGACAGCAATATTATCAGGAGGAGTTTTTTCCGGATGGAAAAAATTTTAGGTAATATTATTAAATTAATAAACATATACAAGCATGCAAGAACAGAATTATAAAGAAGTGAAATTTTTAAATTTGAACAGTGCCACAAGAGCCCACGCCTAAAACAAATGGCTGAAGTACAAAATCATTTTATATATTTAACGAACAATTTGCTATACCTGTAATTGTTTACCTACAACAGCAAAGTTTTGCAAAACAATTTTTTCTTCAACAGATATGTTCTAAAGAAACAGGGGAGGATTGTTGATTGGAACTATATCAAGACATCTCTTCCTTATATGTTTCTGGAGTATTTAAAACTTATAAAAGAAAAAAAAGTCAACGTTAATAAAATTGAATTTCCATCAAACCAAACGGAATTAGAAAGTCTTGCATCTATAGTAGATCAGCCTGAAAGATTTTTTTCGATTCAAAAAGATTTTAAAGATTCTGTTCTAAGCAAACAATTTTTATTAACGACACAAAACTTACATCCGATACCACCACCGCCTCCTCCTCCAACACCAGGAACCGGAGCATCCGGTTCTCAGGTCTTTAATTTAAAACCAGAATATTCTCCTTCACGAATTGATATGAACGATTTGACGCTGGGACAACCTGCTTTCAATACCATATTAATTAAATGTTATGAAGATTCTGAAATAACTATAAGTATAACCAACAAGGATAAATCTCCCGATGGTAATAAACCAAGATTTTTTTTAACCGATGTTGAAATATCTGAATGGGAGTACAAAGTTGTAGACGGGAAGTTATTTAAATATAAAAAAGTTGTATTTATAGCTTATGGCTCACTATTTCATGATACAACAGTGCCTGCAAAAGCAGGTCAGGAAGTAAAATTAAATCTTAGTTTCAAAACAACTTTTGAAGATCAGGCACAAAAATATAACACAGACATAATTATAAAAGGCAATGGTAGATTTCCCTGGAGCTTAACTGTACCTGTTTCAGCCGAGGCAAAATATGAAAAGCCTTTTCTGTGGATAATAATTGACGATACCGATATTTTCAAAGTGGTACAAGGCGAAAGTTTTAAAACCATACTTAAAATTATAAACGGTAATAGAAAATTAAATGCCACCTTAAGAGTAAACAATCCTCCAATTGGAGTTTCAATGCCTGAGTATAACATAGCCTTGAACGAAAATGAAATCCAACATCTGGATTTAAATTTTATAGCGGATCAGTTTGCTTACCCCGTAAAAGATTATAATCTTTTCGTAGACGTTATTGTCGATGACAGAACTCTTAGTCAAATACTTTTTAGTTTAAGTGTTTATCCGACATTCTGCTACTTCGAAGCTGATTTTAATCTCAGCAACGGTCATGGGCATGTAGAAATAATATTGGGAGTTGATGGTACTTGGGTTGTCAATGAATATGTATATCCTGAAAACAATACCACAATAGTCATATCCTTTGGAAGGAAAAATCAAAATCCTCCTAACCCATATTTTAATCCCGCGTTTATGTCATGGCAGAATAGTGTAAGATGGGATGTAGATACAGATTTTGATCGAGAAACTTTTTCAGGTCAAGATGCCGCACTTGCGGAAAACTTTTTTAACATACACGACGAAGGTTTATTGATTTTAGTTTCTCTTTTCGATCAGCCAAGCGATTGGGATCAAATCGCGGGAGTCTTGAGCACTGCCCTTGGATTTGCTGTTACAGCTGCTGCCTTGGCATAGTTGATAGTGCCTAAATCATTCATCGCATATCTAACCTTACATATTGTGTATAAACGCAAAATGATAGTTATACAATCCGATAATTTAAATCTTGAAATAGAAGTTGCTCAAAATAGTATATCATAAACGATTTCTAACAAACGGCAAAGATCAGCAAAAGCAAACCGTGAGATTAACTGCTCATATCGCTAAATTATCGCAGACCAACTAAGGCTAATAAAGAGGGATATTATTGGGAACGGTAATTTTATTTTTCTAAAATCGATATTCGTATCAGCATTAAATCGTTCGAAAGAAATGACTGCACCTTTTTGTTTATCACTCCCGCAGCCGTCTATCATTTCAAATGATTTTTATCGAATCTGATATGTGCAAATAACTTCACCTTCACAAAACTACACCTTCAAAATATAATCGGCAATTCAACTTCACCTGTTCACAACAGAATAATTATTTCAACGGCATTGCAAACAGGTGAAGTACAATCGCAAGACGCCGAAATGATTGCTTAAAATATCACAGACGATTTTAAGACGATTCAATTATTGAAATGACACGGCTATCAAAGCTATTGTGCTGCGCCGTTATACGAAGTCACACCTTCTGTTTTGAAGAAAAATCTCCATACCGTAACAGTATAAGGC
>JAEWJV010000065.1 GCA_023386395.1 Bacteroidota bacterium | reverse complement strand
TGGCCTTGTTGCTTCAGCAATTATTTTTTTGTCCTCATCATACGGTGCAATATTTATCAGGCATCCGGGAGGCGGCACAAAACCTTCTTCTTTAAAACCAATATATATAATAGATATACTGTCGCTGCCCGGTGTAGTTTCAGGTACATCATAATAATAGCTTGATTCAAAAATGCCGCCGCTCCCGCCTATAAATATCTGCAAGTAAACGCCGGCTACATTTTCATTTTTATCTGTATGAAAAAATTTTATAGGCTGTACAAATGTATCCAGGAGGAACAAAGTGTCTTTAAAGGAAATTTTAAGCGAGTTATTTGGAGGGGCATCAGGAATATTACCGGCTATTTTCGTCGTATTTAAAAAATGTAAATGGTCGGCTACGCTATCCGGGTGAATGCCTGCCAGGATAGAATCGCCCGGATTATCCGGATGTGTTGGCGTGGTTTCAGGTTTTTTGCAATTGGAAGCAATTAGTGCATAGCCAAAAATAAATACTGTTATGGCCGTTTTGGTCATTGTGTTTTTCATGCTGTAAATTTTATACGTTACCAATGATTTTCAACAAATCATTTAAAGCATAAAACTACTGTTGCCAACAAAGTTCGTATAGAACAAAATTTACCTGTTTGCAAGGGATGTATCTATTATATCTTTTCTGTAGTATTCCAGGGGCTTCTGGTGTAGATATTGATCGGGTGTATATCCTGAAAAAGTCCTGAAGTCACGGATAAAATGGCTTTGGTCTGCATATCCTGCCAGGTATGCAACCTGGCACCAGCTTTGAAAAGAGGGGGAACTGATGATTGCAAGAGCCTCATTGAAGCGAATGACTTTCTGAATGTATTTTGGGCTTAGCCCTGAATTATTTTTTATTAATTGTATAGAATGTTTGTGACTGTAACCCATATACCGGTCTATTAATCCAGATACGGATAAGTTCGGGATATAGAACTTTTTTTCCAGCTTGTTCCACTGGATGATTTCATGCAGTGAGCATTTTGCCAGGCAGCCTGTTATCCATTCTTCTAATATGCTGAATAAGCTTTCAGGTTGAAGCCTCGCTTCATACAGGCGTTCTAAGAGGAACGTCATTTCTTTGCCCCATACGTTTTCTGCCGGAAAATTATTGTCGGTAAAATGTATTGCCGGAATTTGAAATAACTGGTTGAATCCAAAAGTTGTAAAACGTAACCCCACCATAAAATAATCCAGGGGTGGTAAAAAATTAAAAAAAGAACTTCTTACACCTGATACGATACTGCTGTTAACGAATGTAATAGCATCGTTGCTGTTTATGCCTTTCACTTTATCTCCCAGGTTAAAAAAAATCTCTGCTTTATTATTAGGAAACAGCCTTTCGGTAACTTTCCCGTTTCCTTTCATTATTATGTAATGTTCAACCAGTAAATTAACAGGATATGCCGGTACCCGGACGGTATAATTAATATTATTATGCGAGAAAGAAAACATTGTCTTTGCAATAATTACATCAACTCTAATCTGCTGCATAAAGTTAAACAAATCAATAACCGAAGCGGGAATGAGTTATTGGACGGCTGTTATTGGTTATTGATCAAACAGTAATTACAGGTGATAAGATGGCGCCGGTGACAGCAGGTGAATTACAACTCACTACTTCATTCGCTCAGCAAAATAATCGCCACTGCAGCCAATATTAACCCGATTAATAAAATTGTTCCCGGGAAAACAGCATAAATAATTAAAGAAATAATGATCGTTATTACAGGCGATAATCCCGTAAGCGGCACCACGATGATCGCTTTTCCATAGCGCAGCGCATATACCAAAGTAAGCGCCCCGATAGCATTTAATATTTGTACTATAAATGCGAGGTAAGGCCCTTTAAAACCCCAGTTGATAGGTTGTGAAAAATCGGTCATCCATATGGCAAAAGGCGATAACAATAAAGCGCCAATAGCCATGTACATAAATATGCTTTCAGCCTTCATGGTGTTATTACTAAACTTCATTACATAAGCCTGCAATCCCCACATAATAAAAACAATTACCGAAAGCCATAGCCAGCTATTGCCCGAAGTTTCACTGCCCGTTAATTTTGGGTTGGCCAGGAAAACCGCCGCAATTAATGCAAGCGATATTCCTGTCCAGTGTTTTTTATTGGTATGCTCTTTTAAGAAAGCTACTGATAAAATAATGGTAAGCACAGGGAATAATGATATGAGCGGAAATACAATATAGGCCGGGCCTTCGCGCAAGGCTTCAAATAAAATTAACTGGCCACCGGCGCCAAGCAAGCCTACTATTAATCCTAAAAGAACAGAACGCTTATCTGTTTCGGGTTTCCATTTTATAATGCTTAAAGCAACCAATGCGCAGGGCACCATCGTTAGGCTCCATACCACATAGCCCAATGTTGCGGGAAAACCCGCCTTTTCAGGTATTTCAATAAAAGCGCCCCAAACACCCCAGAACACCGTAGTAATTATTGCATAAAACAGCCAGAGTTTCGACGACCTTATCATCAGCTATAATAATTTTTTATTTTATAAAAATAACTATAAAAAACTTTCAATATTTTTTATTTTGTTTTTATTTCTTTCGTTATCTTTGGTTTTGTTATAAATCTTTCGAATATTATTGTTTGCAAAAGATTTGAATTATTCGGGAACACAGCCCGCTTTGCGGGAATTAAAGATTTTATTTAATACGACAAGCTTGTACATAAAACCAATTGTTATATGCGCACTTAGCAGGAATTATAAATCTATACCTGTTGTTAAGTATAAGAAAATCAAGATAAGCTGGCATTAGCCAAATATTTAAAGATTAACCGGTGAGAATTATACGTGATAATTAAAACAAACCAACGCTACATGAAAAAAATATTGTTGTTGCCATTATTATTTACTGCCCTGTTTGCGTCTGCCCAAACAAGGCCACTGGAAGGTAAAGTTGTTTCGGCAACTGATCAGCGTGCAGTAAGCAAAGCCTCCATCACTATTAAAAATGGTAAATCATTCATTGCTGATGATAGCGGCCGTTTTAGAATTGAAGTGCCCTCTGGCGTATTTTCATTAACTGTTAGTTCTATTGGCTTTGCGTCGCAGGATGTTACTGTAAATGCAGCGGATAATAATATTACCATACAGCTTATTGAAACAGATAAGAATTTAAATGAAGTGATTGTTGTTGGTTACAGTGATAAAAAAAGAGGCGAGTTAACAAGCTCCGTTGCTGTTGTTGATGCCGGCAAATTAAAAGACGTAACTAGCAACGATGTGGGCAGCATGCTGCAGGGAAAAGTGGCTGGTTTGCAGGTAGTGAACAGTTCGGGCGTGCCCGGCGCCAATGCAGAGATAAGGCTGCGTGGCGTTTCATCTATCAATGCATCGCAATCGCCTTTGTATGTGGTGGATGGAATAATCGGTGGCAACTTCGATCCCAACGATGTGGAAAGCATCACGGTTTTGAAAGATGCTGCAGCAACCGCCATGTATGGCTCACAGGCCAATGCAGGCATAATAGTGGTTACCACCAAAAGGGCTAAAACAAACAAAACGGCTTTTGAATTTAAAGCCACAACAGGTTTTCGCACGCCGGATTTTGGCAAGCTTGATATGATGAATGGCGAACAGTTATACAACTATCAAAAAGAATTCTACCGCGACTATATTCCAACTGATACCGGCAACTCCTATAAGATCGACCTGTTGAAATTTTATGCTGAAAGACCGCGTGAATTACAGGATCAAAATCATAACTGGATGACAACAATTTTTAATCCTGCATTCATGCAGAATTATTACTTCTCCATTTCAGGCAGAACAGATAAGAACGATTATTATCTGGGTGCGTCTTATTATAACGAAGACGGCACATTCAAGAACACAAAATTCCAGCGCGTTAATTTAAGGGCATCTTCAACTTTGCATTTCAATCCAAAGATATCTTTAACCAATACCATTAATATAAGCGGTATTACCGGTACAAGCTATGATTACAATGATATTTATTACGCGTTTCTAAACCTGCCCTGGGACAATCCTTACGACAGCGCAGGCAAGCCTGTTTATGTAGATGGCAACTCTTCTTTCAAATGGTGGAGCAGGGATAAAGTAAACCCCTTACACACCATCGATCATTCAGATCATCCATACAAAGGTTTTGATGTGAACTACGATCTTAACTTTAATTATCAAATTACCAACTGGCTGGCTTTTTCAAGCACCAACCGCATTGGCGCAAGCTACAGCAAGAGCACTAGTTATTATTCAGGCGATGTTGCCGGTCAATATCATGGAACGGGTTACCTGGATGAAAGCAGCATCTTAAGTTACAGCGGCATTTCAAATGATCTTTTAAAATTCAATTTTAAGTTTGGCGATCACCAGTTGAGCGGCCTTGCAGGCGTTGCATTTGAAGGCGGCAAAACAGAAACAATAGGCGCTTCCGGCCGCGGCCTGCCTTTTAATTTAAGGGTATTAAATGTTGTATCAAGCAATTTAAGCGTGAACGGATATTATGACCAGTCAGCATTAATATCTTATATCTCTCAGGTTAACTACAGTTATAAAAACAAATATTTCTTAACCGGTTCTTACCGCGTGGATGGCTCAACTGCTTTTCAAAAAAATAACCGTTATGGTTCATTCCCCGCCATATCAGCCGGGTGGTTAATAAGTAATGAAGATTTCTTAAAAGATAACCATGTAATTGATCTCTTAAAAATACGCGGCGGTTATGGCGTAACAGGCACACAGGATATTGGCGCTTCCCGTTATCTGGGGTTGTATTCTTTAACCAGTCAATACAACAATGAATCTGCGGCAACGCCATCACAATTGCCAAGCCCTAACTTAACATGGGAAAGTAAATATCAAACAAACATTGGCGTTGATATAGATTTCTTCAAACGCATTTCTTTATCTGTTGATGTATATAAAAATCAAACAAAGAATTTGTTATTGCAGGTATCGCAGCCATTGTCTGTCGGTTTTGAAACAAGATGGGAAAATTCGGGCGAGATCGAAAACAAGGGTTTGGAAATTGCTTTATCAACCATCAATATCCAGAACAAAAATTTTTCATGGACAACAGATTTCAACATTAGCTTTAATACAAATACGCTGCAAAAATTACCGGCAGATTTTGTAAAAACAGGTTCATGGGCCATCTCTCAAACCTATCGCAACGGCGGTAATTTGTACGAGTTCTATATGCCCGTATGGAAAGGCGTTGACCCGCAAACAGGCGCACCTTTATGGGAAAAAATTACCAAAGATGCAGATGGAAATGTCACAGCAAAGGAAACCACATCGAGCTACGCCGAAGCCACTTTACAGGAAGTGGGCTCTGCATTGCCAAAATACCAGGGTGGTTTCACCAATACATTCACGTATAAAAATTTCTCTTTAAGTGCCAACCTGTATTACCTGTATGGCAATAAGGTTTACAGCAACGATCTGCGTTTTGTAATGAATGATGGCAACGAGCCTTACTATAATCAAATTGTACTGCCCTCAGGTTACAGCATCTGGACGAAGCCCGGCGATATCGCTACTAATCCAAGCCCGCAAAACGCGGCTAATTCAACAGAAACATCAACAAGATATTTACAGAATGGCAGCTATCTTTCCATACGCAATATTTCACTTGGTTATAACCTGCCACAAAGCTTTGCCACACGGCTTGGCCTGCAGAATATCGCGGTTACGGTTACGGCAGATAATGTTTATACGTTCACCAAATTCCTGGGCCAGGATCCGCAAACAACCATTCAGTCAGATATTTATACAACGCCCGGCGTAAGCGATTTCAAGTACCCGAATAATCATCAATATTTATTAAACATCAACATAAAATTTTAAGCCATGAAGTATATGAAATCAATAAAAAGAAATTTTATGTTACCGGCAGCTAATATTTCATACGCAATAGCAATATTGTTATGCATAATCACCTTCAGCAGTTGTATAAAAGATGTGGCGCCCAGCGATTCCATTACAACAGAAACGCTCACCTCAACAACGGAAGGCTTAACCAATGCGGTTAACGGGGCTTACGCTTTGTTTAAAGATCATGTAATGTTTAACGGCACAGCGGATGACAACAATATGTATTTGCGCCAGTTTTTCCAGTTATCAGATTTTGCCAGCGATGATATTGTTTGTTCGCAGGTAACAGAAGATCCTTTGTTTTACAGTTTCAGTTTAGACCACTCTCCCACACAAACCAATACACGTTATTTCTGGTACATATCTTATAAAATCATCAGCGATTGCAATACCGTAATTGAGGCAGTAGAAAAAGAACCAACAGATGATCCTGTAAGAAAACAATTACTGGGTGAATGTTATTTCCTGCGGGCATTTGCGCATTTCAATCTTGTAAGATTATTTGCAAGACCATACACGCAGGATAAATCATCACCCGGCATTATTTTAAGAACATCCACCAGCGATCCATCTGAAAAAGCAAGATCAACCGTTGAAGAAGTGTATGCACAGGTTGTTGCAGATGCATTAAAGGCCGAAGACTTAATGGATGCATCGCGTGGTGTGCAGTATGCCAGCAAAGAAGCGGCAGAGGCATTGCTGTCAAGGGTGTATTTATACATGGATGATAATGCCAACGCAGCAGCTTATGCAACTAAAGTAATCAGCTCCGGAAGGTTTGCATTAACAACGGCAAACACATTTCCGCAAATGTTTGCAAATGCAGTGGGCGCTTCCGAAACCATTTTCTGCATTGCCTTTACAGATAAAGAAGATTATGGCAAATTCGGTTCTATCGCTTCCATGATATTCAGCGATGGCAACAG
>JAEWJV010000103.1 GCA_023386395.1 Bacteroidota bacterium | reverse complement strand
GGAGCGTAGTGCCTCCGGGCGGCGGACCGAAAGGTCCCGGCCGCAGGTGGAAATTAGATGAAGCAGTGGAAATAGTACAAAGCGATTCTACAGGCGTTCGGGATTTTAACCGTGGTAAAACTATGTTTGCTGCCGTTTTATGCGAGGCCTGCCACAGCATTCGTGGCACAGGCGGATCTATCGGTCCCGACTTAACACAACTGGGTACACGCTTTTCCAATAAAGATATTCTGGAAGCCATTATTGATCCAAACAAGGAAGTATCTGATCAATATGCTGCCACTAATCTTATTTTAAAAGATGGCAGTACAATATTGGGAAGGCTTGTTCGCCAGGATGACAATAATTACTACGTTTCTCAAAACCCTTTTGCGCCGCAGCAAATAAGAGAAGTACCTAAAAAAGATGTATTGAGAACACAACTATCTGATCAGTCTATCATGTTGCCTGGATTGATTAATAATTTGAACCCGGATGAGTTGAAAGACCTGATGGCCTACCTGAAATCAGGCGGCGATGAAAATAATCCTGTGTTCAAGAAAAAGTAAAAAAAATTAATAATTGGTGATGAATAGTGAGTGGTGAGCATTGCAGCGTTCTTGCTTCTGCCACTCACAACTCATCATAAAAACCTGACGACAAAAACCTGTCAGATTTAACTCAAACTAAAAAAGTAGAAATATTTTATTTTAATAATTAGTGGTGAATAGTGAGCAAACGTTCTTACTTCTAACACGCACAACTCACCATTCGCAATTCACTATAAAAGCATTCTGATTTAAGTGATGCAGGAAGGATGGAAAGATAAAATATCCAACATTTCGCAAATTGGCGGTATAGAAACATCCGTGCTGGATAACGGCACCGGAAGAGGGGTGCGGATTGCATGGATTAATACTGGCAGCGGCTTACGTTATAAAGTGGTGCTGGACCGTGCCATGGATATTGCGGAAACCTTTTTTAACAGCCATTGCCTTTCCTGGATAAATGAAACCGGCATAACGCCGCCGCAGCCTTTTTCTGATAAAGGCGCTGACTGGCTGCGCACTTTTGGTGGTGGTTTATTTGTTACCTGCGGCCTTTCGCATATCGGCGGCCCGGAATCAGATGAATATGGTGAAAGAGGGGCACACGGGCGCATCAGTAATACACCTGCAGAAATCATATCTATCCTGCAGCCTGATCCTTTTCAGGGTGAAATGGAAATGAGCATTACAGGACGCATACGGGAAACATCCATTTTTGGTCCGCGGCTTGAATTGAAACGTACTATTTCAAGCCGCCTGGGCCAGCCTGTTATCCGGATACAAGATGAAGTTACCAATAACGGTAATCAAAGCGTGCCGCACATGCTTCTATACCACTTCAACTTTGGCTGGCCGCTTGCTGATGAAGGCACTGATATTTTATGGAAGGGAAACTGGCAGGCGCGTGATGAAAACAGTAAGCGCATCTTTAATGAAAAAAATAATTTCCATAAATGCCCGCCGGTAATGCAGGAGCATAATGGCGCAGGGGAAGCTGCTGCATTTATTAATTGCACAGCAAATGATAAAGGAGGGTGCGCCTGCGGTTTACATAATCCCGGTTTAGGGCTTGCAGTGACATTGCGTTTTCAGAAAGAACAATTGCCCTGGCTTACCAACTGGCAGCATTGGGGTGAAAGGGAATATGTTACCGGATTGGAACCTGGTACTAATAAGGTAGCCGGTCAAAAAAAGGCAAGGGAAGAAGGCACGCTGATTATGTTACAACCGGGAGAAACAAGGCGCTACGAACTGGAGGTTGAGGTTTTACATACAACGGAAAAAATTGAAAGCTTTTTAAAAGAAATAAATAAATAATACTTTACATCAGTTTATAAAAAAGATTCTAAAATTCAGCCATGGAAAAAGCAAATTTATTTCAGCAAGCATTAGATCAGGGAAAAGGAATATTAAGACTGGCGCCTAACTGGGTGCCAAGATCGTTTTGCGTGCCCGGCAGAAGAATAAAACTTCATCCCGATGATTATTATGTTTTGGGTGGCGTAAGAGGGGGTATTGATGAACGCTGGTTTTCTTCTACCACGCCCGCAAAGAACGGGCCTTTAACGGGTGAACATGAAGGATTAAGTTTTATTGTTTTTAAGAACGGCGATAAAGAAGAGTTGCTGTTATTAAAAGAAGCTGTTGATGAATTAAAAGGTGCGCTTATTGGCGACCGCATCTGGAACGAATATCAAAGCTGGCCCATGTATTCCAAGTTCTTTGATAACATGGGGCCTTTGCCGCATCATATTCATCATAACGATGAAAAGGCTGCACTAATAGGACAGAAGGGCAAACCCGAAGCCTATTATTTTCCACCGCAGGTTAACAATCACGGCGGCGATTTTCCTTACACATTTTTCGGAATTGCTCCCGGTACCACCAAAGAACAAATAAAAGAATGCCTGCAAAATTTTTCAAAAGGCGATAATAAGATCACCAATTATTCGCAGGCTTTCCGCCTGGAGCCGGGAACAGGCTGGGATGTTCCTCCGGGTATGCTGCATGCGCCTGGAAGTATGTGCACGTATGAGCCTCAAAAAGCATCCGATGTATTTTCCATGTACCAGTCGCTGGTAAATGAAGCCATCATTCCGGAAGAATTATTGTGGCAGGGCGTACCTGAAAAAGATAAAGGCAATTATGATGCTTTAATGGATATAATTGACTGGGATTTGAATACCAATCCTGATATTCTCGAAACAAGGTTTATGGCGCCGAAGCCGGTAAGGGCAGTTGAAGAAATGGAGGCCGAAGGATATAATGAAAAATGGGTGTGCTACCGTTCAGACGCCTTTAGTGCAAAAGAATTAACCGTATTGCCGGGCGCAACCGTAACCATTAAAGACAGCGCCGCTTATGGTTTAATTATGATGCAGGGGCATGGCACCATGGGCGTGTGGAATATAGAAACGCCTGCACTTATTCGCTATGGACAATTAACCAACGATGAATTTTTTGTGAGCGAAACCGCCGCAAAAGAAGGTGTGAAGATTGTAAACCAGTCTTCAACCGATCCGATTGTTATGCTTAAACATTTTGGGCCGGGTAATCCTGATCTAAAAATTTAAAATGGTTCTTACCGGTCTGACGCTTTAGTTCAAGACTAATAAATAGAATGGCTTAAAAGCGTCTGACCGATAATAAACGTGAGTTGCCAGCGGCGAGTGAGCTTTTGTTAACGCAATTTTTACGTACAACTGACTACTCACCACTCACTTAAAATACACTACATTATTCACTTAAAAAATACTAACGATATGCAGGAAAATAATTATCCCAAACTGCACAATGCCACCTGGCCTGGTGTTGTAGGAAAAGGAGATGGATCCGAACCGGTTATTCCTTTTGATACTTTGTTGAAATTTACAGCAGAAGCGGAAGTTGATGGCGTTAAGTTCGATGGCGTTGATCTTGGTTTGTTTGATGTGCATTTTGGCATTAATCAATCAGATGATGCTATTAAAAAACTGGCTGATAAAGTAGCTTCTTACGGGTTAAAAATTGGAAGCCTCGTGGCGCCAATTTGGCCGCCGGACGGTGGTTCGGCCATGGGAAGTGCTGAAGAAAGAAAACGTTTTGTTGAACAGGTGCGTAAATCCTGCCATGTTGGAAAATTGCTCAGGGAAATTGGCATCCGGCCTTATGGTGTGGTGCGTATTGACTCGGCTGTAAACCCTGATTCCTGGTTGAAAGATCCGGTAAATAATACAGCGCTTATTGCACAAACTTTTCGCGAGGCCTGCGATGTGGCTGCTGATTACGGTGAAAAATTAGCTGCTGAAGGCGAAATATGCTGGGGCGGCATGCATAGCTGGAAAAAAATGGTTGATACACTGGAACAGGTTAATCGTCCAAACATCGGTTTCCAGGCAGATATGTCGCATACTTTTTTATATCTTTTGGGATACAATGCTCCCGAAGACCGCATACTTCCTGAAGATTTTAACTGGGATGATAAAGCAACGCTGGAAGCTGGTTTGAAAAAATTAACCGATGCTTTACGTCCATGGACGATTGATTTTCACGTTGCCCAAAATGATGGCACTGTACATGGCACAGGCTCGCATGATAAAACCGGGAAACATTGTTTGCCAAAAGATCCTAATGGCAAATTGGATATTGCAAAATATGCCGGTTACTGGCTGCGCGATGATGCGGGAAATCTTACCAAAGCATTCAAGCATATATGTTGGGATGGTTGTATGTTTCCTAATGAGAAAATGATGCAGCGGCAAACCTGGAATGATATACTGGCGGCTATGGTATCTGTACAAAAAGCACATGGATGGAGTGAATAGTTTTTAAAGAAAGAACACTCAGCCAGATGAACAAAAATCGCTTCATTTCAGTTGTGCAAATAGCTGCCGTTGTTGCCATAGGCTTATTTTTATTAACTGGTTTTACGGCACACAACAGCAAAATAAAAAGTAATAATGGCTTTGTATCCATATTCGATGGCAAAACATTAAAGGGCTGGGATGGCGATTCCGTTTACTGGAAAGTTGAAAATGGTTGTATAACAGGCGAAGTTACTCCATCAACTATCTTAAAGCGAAACACATTTTTAATATGGCGCGGCGGCATAACCAAAGACTTTGAATTAAAGGTGGATTACCGCATTACCAAGGGTGGTAACAGCGGTATTAATTATCGCAGTGCAGAAGTGCCTGGCGTGGCATACGCTTTAAAAGGTTACCAGGAAGATATAGATGGCACCAATCAATATACCGGTCAAAATTATGAAGAGCGCGGCCGGTGCATTATTGCTTTCAGAGGTCAGAAAACAATATTGCCTGTTGTTGACAAACCTATCTCTTCTTTGGCTGTGAACAATATCTGGACAGCTTCGCAATCAACATCTTTGGGTAATAAAGATTCGCTCACCCGGTATATTCATGATGGATGGAACGAGTGTCATATCATAGCTAAAGGAAATCATCTCCGGCATTATATAAATGGAATATTAATGAGCGAAGTAATCGATAATGATACGGCTAATCGTTCCTTCAGTGGGTTATTGGGGCGTACAGGTACATGTAGGCCCTCCGATGAAAGTGGAGTATAAAAACTTTATGATAAAGATGTTATCTGAATAGAAAGTATTAATGACGATAAACTGATTTCTTGACATTTTAATCTTGACAAATATGGCTGAAAAAAAAGAATTACGTATTGGTTTGATTGGCTGCGGTTTTATGGGCCGTACACATTCCAATGCTTACAACCGCATCCGTAACTTTTTTCCTGAACTGACTTATGTGCCGGTTTTAAAAGCAGCATGTGCCCGCAATGAAGATAAAGTAAAAGCCTTTGCTGCACAATGGAATTATGAATCGTATGAAACCGGTTGGAAAAAACTTATTGAGCGGGATGATATTGATGCGGTAGATATATGCACACCAAACGATACGCATGCCGAAATAGCTATTGCCGCAGCGAAGGCAGGCAAAATGGTGCTTACCGAAAAGCCGCTGGCCCGAAACGTGGAAGAAGCCCGCAAAATGGTTGAAGCCGTTGAAAAAGCAAAGGTGGCCAACACCGTATGGTATAATTACCGCCGTATTCCTGCAGTTAGCCTGGCAAAACAAATTATAGATTCAGGGAAGCTGGGAAAAATATTTCATTACCGTGCTAATTTTCTGCAGGACTGGACCATCAGCGCCGACTTACCGCAGGGCGGCGAAGGCCTGTGGCGCATGGATGCGAATGTTGCCGGTTCCGGTGTTACCGGCGATTTACTGGCGCATTGTATTGATACCGCAATATGGCTTAACGGCAGCATTAAAGATGTGAATGCCGTTACAGAAACTTTTGTAAAAGAACGTATGCATCAACTTACGGGCAAGGTTGAAAAAGTAGGTATTGACGATGCCTGTATTTTTCATTGTCATTTTGCAAATGGTTCTTTAGGATTGTTTGAATCTACCCGTTATGCACGCGGGCATAAGGCATTATACACGTTTGAAATTAATGGTGAACATGCATCCATCAAATGGGATTTGCATGATTTAAACCGCCTCGAATATTTTGATCACTCAGATGAATCAATCGTTCGTGGCTGGCGTTCTGTTCATGTTACCGATGGCGATCAGCCTTATATGGATCATTGGTGGGTGCCGGGCCTTGGTATTGGCTATGAACATTCATTTATACACCAGGCTGCAGATTTTCTTAAAAGTTTGGAAACAGGCGAACCTTGTTCTCCCACTTTTCGCGATGCGTTTGAAACGCAGCAGGTTTGCGAGGCGGTACTTGAATCTGCAGCTTCGGGAAGCTGGAAGGAGATTGGGTGAGTAGTTGATTGGTTGATTAGGTTGATAAATTGAAAGGGAGGAAAGGGAATTTGGAATTAGGAAAATTTGTAAACAATTGAACCCGTGAACTTTTGAATTAATAAAAAGGGCATTAATTGGTTGGAACAATAAATAATATTTAAACAATAATTTTTATCATGAATAAAAAAATAAAACAGCTCGCAGGCCTTTGCGGTTTTGCCATTTTAACGGTGACTTTTGTTTTTAGCAGTTGCAATTCTGCTGATGGCAATACAGCAACTACAGAACAAAATTCATCTGATTCTGCAGGTTTCGTAAGCATATTTGATGGCACCACTTTAAACGGCTGGGAGGGTGATACGGCTGTGTGGCATGTGGAAGACGGAGCTATTGTAGGACAGGTAACGCCGGAATCCACACCTTTAAAAACTAACACGTTTTTAATATGGAAAGACGGCACGCCGGCAGATTTTGAACTTACAGCAGAATATGAAATTTCCGCTGAAGGCAACAGCGGTATTCAATACCGGAGCGAAGAGGTGGAAGGCGTTCCGTTTGGGTTAAAAGGTTATCAAATGGATATTGATGGCGCCAATACCTACACTGGTCAAAACTATGAAGAAAGGGCACGCTGTATTGTAGCATTCCGTGGCCAGAAAGTTACGTTGCCGTTGGTAACTGATTCTATCAGTAAGCTTGCACAAAGAAATGTATGGTCTCCTGCCATACTAACCGATTCATTGGGTAATCCCGATTCTTTAAAAGCTAAAATAAATGCTGGCTGGAACACCTGCCGTATTGTTGCCAAAGGCAATCATTTGCAGCATTACATTAATGATGTATTGATGTGCGATGTAACAGACGATGATACCACCAACCGCAAAGCATCCGGGTTAATAGGGCTGCAAATGCATGCAGGGCACATTATGAAAGTTTCCTTTAAAAACATTAAGATTAAAGAACTGAAATAAGGAATGTAACAGGCCGGCAGCATTAATTATTTTGCTGTGGCCCGGCTTTCCAGAATTCATCTGTAAAATCATCATTACAAACAGTGCCGGCTGCAGCCTGCAGCCGGCTACCTATCTCTTTTAACTGTTCGCCGGTTAATATGTTTTCAAGATGGGGAAACAGTTCCCGTTCTTCATAACGGACATGGTTATCAACCGCGTCTGCAAGCATTGCCAACTGTTGCGGCTGAACAATTGGCGAGGCCATAATTAATTCAACCTGCTTACTTATATCAGCATGTTCATCCAATGCTTTTTGTACGGCCGCATCTTTTACCGGCACAAATAAAATTGTTTCTTCTTCTGCAAAGTGCGGCTGTATATGTGCCTGCCAGAAATATTGCACATAAGCTTTTATACGCTCCGTGTCAATATTCAGCTTTAAACCTGTTCTTATCTTCCAGCAAAACAATAAAGTGGCATGATGGTCTCTTGAAAGCTGAACAAGGTTTTCGTTTCTTTTAATAGGCATTGCTTAAATGATTTTTATTGTTGTATTATTATGTGTGATCATTCTTTTGTTATTGCAAACTGGCCATGCAATTTATTTATGCGATGCAGTGGCTTTATGTTATTAGCTGTTTCCATTGCAGCAGATTCCCGAACTTACAAAATCTCTGAGGAACTGTAAATTTAAATCGGTTGCATTAATCATTATCTATCATTATTTTCGCCTGCTAAAATTCTAAAAAATGCTTTTGCTTGGTATAGATATAGGATCTTCGTCGGTTAA
>JAEWJV010000456.1 GCA_023386395.1 Bacteroidota bacterium | reverse complement strand
GAAAAGCATTGGTAAGATAATTTGTATGAGCAGTGTGCATGAAGTTATTCCCTGGGCCGGGCATGCAAATTATGCGGCCAGTAAAGGCGGTATCATGCTGATGATGAAATCCATTGCACAGGAATTTGCGCCAAACAAAGTCCGTATAAACAGCATAGCACCGGGGGCTATTAAAACACCTATTAATGAAGATGCATGGGATACAAAACAAGACAGGGAAAAATTGTTGGAACTTATTCCTTATAAAAGAATAGGTGTGCCGGAAGATATAGCCAAAGCTGCGGTATGGCTGGCAAGCGATGATGCTGAATATATAACCGGTACAACGTTGTTTGTAGATGGTGGCATGACCTTATATCCCGGCTTTGCTGATAACGGTTAACAGCAGAAGATATCTTTTGAATAAATTTGCTGTTATGATTACATGGCAGGAAGTTACCTTACGTTTATTTCTGGCTGCGGTTATGGGCGGTGCCGTTGGCATTGACAGGCAGCGTTATGAATGGGCAGCCGGTTTGCGAACGCACATGCTCGTATGCATGGGCTCTGCATTAATAATGATTGTTTCGGCGTATGGCTTTGCCGGCGTTCAAATGGAAGGGCATATTGCCTTAGATCCATCGCGTGTGGCAGCACAGGTTGTTAGTGGCATTGGTTTTTTAGGCGCCGGCACTATTTTATTTTTAAAGCATGAAGTAGTAAAAGGCCTTACTACAGCAGCGGGTTTATGGACGGTTGCAGGCATTGGCCTTGCTGTTGGCGGCGGTCTTTATTTTGCAGCGGCAGCAACAACGGTTTTAGTTTTAATTATACTCGTTGTTATCAAGCCTTATAAAAAGAAATTCATAGTTGAAAGAAGACAAACCGAAATACAGTTAAGGCTTAACCGGGAAAAGATTTCTTTATCACAACTGGAAGCAATGCTGAACACGAACAATATTGCTTATAATCATTTAAAGTTTTCTAACGCTAAAGAAGATAATATTTATGCGGTTGAAATAAGAATTAATCGCAGTATGTCCAATAAAGCAGTGCTTAACTTTGTAGAATCGCTGAATAATACCAACGGTATAAAAGAAGTTGAGTTCAGGCCGGCGGGCATCTAAACCTCACTTATCCATTTCTTAAAAGAAGCGGCATTTTCCTGGCTTACAATTATTTCTTCATTTAAAGGCAAAACAAGCTCCACATTTATCTTGCTTTTGTCGATGCTTTTAAACTTGGTAATATAATCTGCGTTTACAATATACTTTCTGTTTGCCCTGAAGAACTTTGTTTCATCAAGCATGGCTTCAATATCAGCTAATGAGCCTGTTTCGCATAAAAATTTCCGGTTGTCTTTATCCACCGCAAAAACAAGCTTATGCTCTGTAAAAAAGTAGAGTATATCGTCCAGCTTCAGGCTTAAAAATTCAGTTCCTTTTTTTACAATAATCCTCGATTTATTCTTTTTGCTGGTTTGCAGGTAGTCAATAATGGAAGAGTAATTATTAATAAAATGCTGCTGCAGGTTTTTATATTTATTCAATGCTACTGAAAGCCTGCCGGCATCTACAGGCTTTAATAAATAATCTATGCAGTTGTATTCAAAGGCTTCAATCATGTATTTGTCGTAAGCCGTTGTAAAAATGATAGGACAGTTTACCTGGCCTTCTTTAAAAATATGAAACGATAATCCATCTGAAAGATGAATGTCCATCAATATTAAATCAGGCAAAGGATGTGTATTTAACCACTGGAGGCTTTGCATAACACTACCTGCAGTACCTGCAATTTCAATATTATTACCAACGCTGTTTAAGCATATTTTTAAATTTTCAAGCGCCGGTAATTCGTCTTCTGCTATAAATACTTTCATGCTTTTTCAATTTTTATATGAGTTACATCTGTGGATATATGATGGGCAGTTTAACAGTGAAATAATCATTGTTTTTGTAAACAATTATGTTTTTACCGGTTAATAATTTATACCTGTTATCAAGGTTATGTAAGCCGGTACCTGTTGATGGCTGCTCATAAGATTTTTTAATGATGCGGTTTCTTATTATTATATAATTTGATGCGAGAATTACATTTATCAAAAGCGGGTTTGCGCAACTAACTTCATTATGCTTTATGGCATTTTCCAATAAAATCTGCAACGAAATAGGCGGAAGAAAAACTTCTTCAGTTGACATGCTTTTTATTTCAATAACCATATTTACAGCTTTGTCAAACCTTATTTTCAATAAATAAAAAAAGTTGCTTAAAAATTCAAGTTCATCCGCTGCTGATACCAGGTTTTTTTCCCTGCTTACTAAAATATAGCGATAAACTTTTGCCAACGTATCGTTATATAAACGGGCGTTTTGCGGATCTGATGAAATAAGATAAGATAAAGTATTAAGTGAGTTAAAAAGAAAATGCGGGTCTATCTGGTTTTTCAATGCAACCAGCTCTGCATGTGTTTTAGCTATGTTTAACTGCTCTGCTCTCTTCTCTATATCCTGTTGCTGCGCTTTAAGATGAAACATCTCATACAGATTAGCGATAAACAAAGCCGTAATAACTATAATGATAACGGCAGGAAAAATTTTTCCATAAGATGAATAATCTTCCTTTGAAAAATTAAGCCATAAAAAGAGGCCACCTGTTGCAATAAAGCTTGTATATAAAATAATAAAGCCATATAAAGCAAGAACGGCTTTATAATATTCCTTTGAGGGCATTCTGAAATTAGCTTTAAGAAACAGCAGCAGCCGCATATTGCCTTCCCATATAAGCCATGCCAGGCTGATGAAGTAGGTATATATAAGCGACAATTGTAAAAAGCTATAGCGGTTATTGGTTATTATTTTCGAAACGTTTACTATTAAAACTGCCAGCACTGGCACTGCTATAAGCTTTACTGCCAGGTCTTTTTTTAAAAAGGTTCCCGGCTTTGCAGAAAATAATATAGATGCAGCGGTGTCCATTTTAGCTTGTTGGTAACGTAATATTTATTTAAGATATCGTAATTAAAAAGTTAATAGTTACAAACGGCGTAATTGAAAATTAAACCGTCTTTCTTTTGTAAGACAACTTAAACTTGCCAAACGCAGGCTTCAGTATAAAAAAATCATGCTTTGGTAATGTTTAAGAAATTTTACTAACAGCTGTATTATAAGTTTGAGGCATAAGGATTGAATTTTTTTTCTCATTTTAGACAACTACGGGTGGTTTTTACCACCTGTACTTTTTTTAGAGCCGGATTAAAAATTCAATTTACTTTACCATACCCAATTTTTTATAGCAGATGAAGATTCATCCTTTTATCTTTTCCAATAATCCAAACTATCGCTTAAGCAGGCATGCTGTGTTTTGGTTTTTGTGGATAGTATATTATGCACTCATGTCGGCTATAGTTATGGAACCAAGATGGGGCTTTGGAAAAAGTTTTTTTGCTGCATTTGTTGAAGTGGCGGAAACCACACCACTTGATATGTGTTTTTGTTATTTTATTATTTATTACCTGTTCCCGAAATTTCTGCATAAAGGCAGGTATGCAGGCATGTTGTTTTTATGGCTTTTAGCAAGTCTCGCCTTTATACTTTTTTATTATCTCAATGCAAAATATATAGTGCCACATATACGGGGCTTGTTTGGTATGAAGCTGGAAGTTGGCAGTTATAAACTTTATCCTTCTGATTTTTTTCTTTTATTCAGCCAGATAAATATGGAAGGCTGTGTGGCCGCTTCTATTAAGCTCGGCAAGCTTTATTATATAAAACAGCAGGAGCTTGACCTGCTTGAACAGGAGAAACTGAAACTTAAGCCCGACGAGGAAAAAGCTATTCAGCCCGCCTTTCTTACCGATCTTTTAACCCGCATGGAAATAATTGCTAACGAACGGCCGTTGGTGGCTGCACAATCCATGAAAAAGATAAGGCACTTGCTGTTGTATATTTTATATGAGAATACATCATCTAAAGTGCCGCTGCGAAAAGAGATTGAATTGCTGCAGCAGTATATTGATCTTGAAAAACTAACCGCCGAAAAAGAGATTCGTATAAATTGTTCAGTGCACGGTTCTTTTACCAATGAAACAATTGCACCATTTATAATTCTGCCGCTTGTTGAAAATGCTTTTAAACAACTGTGCAGTTATGCTATTAAAGAACCCATGCTAAACGTAATTATTTCTGTACAAAATGAAGTGATTAATATAAAGCTAGCCTGGACAAAACCAATAGAAACTTCTTCGCTTACCAATGGCCGTAACGTGATTTTGCAGAATATTTCCAAAAGATTAAAACTCATCTACCCTGAAAGCCATGAGCTTAAAATGATGATAGAAACTGAAAAGGTTTTTATTGATCTGAATATTAAATTAAAAAAAGCGGTGAACTAACAGCGAAGCAATTAAAGCTTAGTTTTTTCTGCAATCTTTTTCTTAATAACAGTATTATAATATTTGCATGCGGGCTTTAAACCGCATTCGCCGCATTTTGGATTTCTCGCCACGCATATATACCTGCCGTGCAAAATAAGCCAGTGATGCGCTTTATGAATAAGCTCTTTTGGGATAAAAGCGATCAATTGTTTTTCTGTTGCTAATGGTGTCTTCGCATTCACCGTTAAACCAATTCTTGCGGCTACGCGAAACACATGTGTATCCACTGCCATATTTGGCTGCTTATCTACAACTGAAGTAATTACATTGGCGGTTTTGCGTCCAACGCCGGGTAGCTTCATTAATTCTTCCACCGTCATAGGCACTTCGCCGTCAAAATCATGCATAAGCATTTGTGCCATACCTATCAGGTGTTTTGTTTTATTATTAGGATAAGAAATACTTTTTATATATGGAAACAGTTCTTCGAAGCTGGCTTCGGATAATTCTTTGGCTGAAGGATATTTTTGAAAGATGGCAGGCGTAGTAAGGTTTATGCGTTTGTCTGTGCACTGGGCAGAAAGAATTACAGCTACCAATAATTGGTAAGGGTTTTTATATTCCAGCTCAGTTTCGGCGATGGGAAAATGTTCTTCAAAATAGTTGATACAAAATTGAAACCGCTCTTTACGTGTCATAAAAAAAATCTGTTCTTGGCCGCAAAATTAGCCATGAACAGATTTTTTTCAACAGTTAAATTTATGCCTTCACTGGCTTGCGCATGGCATAGCGCATAATATTTTGCAACGTTTGTTTTGCAGGAGACTGTAGCTTCATAGCATCAACACGTTTGCCCGCTTCTTTCAGCACATTGAATTTTTCACGCAAAACCCAGTTGGTCTTTAACTCTTCCTCAATGGTTTTGTTTTGCACTTCATTCAACTCTCCGGCCAGGTATAACAATAAGTCTTCAGGTGTAAAATTTGGCATAGCTCAAATTTTTTGGTGAACGAATTTATTACCAGTTTTCTTACAGGTACTTAATAAGAACTATTGATTAAACGGCAGCAGTGTTCTAATTATTGTTTGCCCCGTTATTTTTTTGGTCACCTGATGTGGAT
>JAEWJV010000405.1 GCA_023386395.1 Bacteroidota bacterium | reverse complement strand
CAAAAGCGCTATATCATCATCTGCTTTATAATTTATTTTGGTGATGTATGGCTGCAATGGTTCATTAATATGCGCAACCAATGTGTCTGTAAAATTAATTAAACTATCCGGCTGAGCGGTGGCAGTATCTTTTAATGAAACCGTTATAACAAGCTTATCTGCAAACTTTGAATTCTGAAAAACCTGGTTCAGCTTTTCTATTTTCTTATCATGCGGTAAAACTTTGGAAATGTCTTCTTCAAAATGAATACGGGCTGCAAAGAATGCAATGATTGCAAGGCTTGCCAGGAATGAAATGAACAATACCGGCCTGTGTTCTTTCAAATAATAATATATCCTGGTAAACAGTTTTTCCATTCCTTAAGCTTACAGGGCGGTCTCGGGTCTGCGTTTAAATATTTTCAGTGCAATAAAAGTTGCAAAGCCAAAAATTACAGCGGCCATTACAGCAAGGGTAATGCTTCCCAAAATATATTGCTGCAGGTTTTGCGAAATAGCTGCAAGGCTTATGTTTTTACTAAGCTCCAAATGCACCGCATTTTCATTCATCCATATATTGCCTGCTTTGTAACTTAAAAAGATAACGAGCGGGATCATAGGCGGTATGCTGATGTGTGCCGACATTATTACGACCACCTTATTCAACCTGAACAACATGGCTAAAAAAATAGCGGTTACTAATTGAAATCCCCAAATCGGCACTATGCCCATGAATACACCGAATGCAGCAGAAAGCGCTTTAATGCTGTCGGGTTCGGCCGGGTTTAAAAAATGATCATTATAAACATCAGCCCAGAATTTTTTTTTGAATATGTTCCTGAAAAAATCACGGGGTTTTATATATAAAAAAGCGATAAAAACAAGTATCGTATTCAGTATGCTTATCCTTGTAAAATCTTTAAACGGCCTGAAGTGCGAAACCCTTGTTTCCTTTGGCGCATAATAAACAGAAACAGGCACCGGTTCAATCTTTATGCCTTTCCATGCACTTCGTACCAATACTTCAATTTCAAATTCATATTTGCGTGTTATGAATTTCATTTTGCTTAAAGACTGTACAGGATATAATCTGTAACCTGATTGCGTGTCTGGTGCATTTATACCCGTTTCCACTTTAAACCAGAAATTGGAAAATTTATGCCCGAAGCTGCTTTTGCCGGGCACAGAACTTTGATTCATATTTCTTGCGCCGATAATGATGGTATCATCATTCATCGTTTCAAGTTTATCAATAAATGCCGGAATGTCTTTTGCAAAATGCTGCCCGTCTGAATCTATGGTGATGGCATGTTGATAACCCAGCGCAGCAGCCTGTTTCAGGCCCTTTCTTAATGCCCAGCCCTTGCCGGTATTTTTTTTATAACTGATGGAATGAATGAATGGAAAAGCGGCAAGAATATTCTCTGTTTCGTCGGTTGAGCCGTCATTTACAACAATGATATTATTAGTAAACGCCGAAACATCTGCAATAACGTTTCCCAGCGTTTTTGCATTATTGTAAGTTGGAATGATTACACAAACACGATGCGTGTCAATTTTTTCACTATAAGCCTGCTCCACATTCATAATTGTGTGTTGAGAATTGCAAGGATACAAATTTAATCTTTATGGCTCTACAGGCAGGGATGTATTGACGATATATTGAAATAGGTTGTGTGAAAATTGCTTCCCTTCCGAATGCTATCGTGGCCGGCCCGTAATTATTTAGGCAGCATTAACCGGTATTTTTTTACTATCAATCCATCAGCATCCATAACATTTTCCAGGTATTGCATACCGCATTTTTCCATGATCTTCCAAGATGCAATATTTTCCGGTAAAGCCTTCGCAAAAATGGCGGGCAATTTTAAAATATTAAAACCATAATTGAGCATAGCCTTAGCAATTTCATAACCATAACCCTTGCCCCAATATGCTTCATTTAACTGGTAGCCCATATCGGTTTCATTTAACTCAGGCATATATTTTAACCCACCTGTTCCAATAAAATTATTATCCTGTTTTAAATGAATGGCCCACCTGCCAAAGCCATAAATTTTATAGTGTGGAAGAATTTTTTTATACAGTTCCAGTAATATATTTTCTTTTGTTGGCGCCGGCCTGTGCATGTATTTTGTAACGTTAGGGTTGCTGTCGAGGTCAAGCAGTAAAGCAACATCTTCTCCGGTTAATTTCCTGAAATATAAACGTGATGATTGAAAGATGATGTTCATCTTTTTATTTTTTTGGTTGCCGGCAAATGAAGCAATGGCATCACGGTTGTGTCACTCCCTTGTACTCATGAATAGATGGCAGCTACGGTTTCCTTATTCATACAGCGTAACTAAAACTTGCCAGGTTGAAGAATCTGTCAAGTTGTAAACCCGGCTACTATCCACTTCCGACTCTAAAATAAACCGCAAGAATTATATTTATAAGAATAAAAGTCAAAGTAATCCAAAATCTAATTCTGCTAAATCCCCAATCTATAACTAAAAACAGCAGAATAGTTATCACTCCAATAAAAAAAGGGCCAACCCAAAATAACAATGAAACCAATTCCATCCCGCCATAATCAACACCAATGTTTACTATAAGCCATGATGGAACAATGGACAGAAAAATCAGCGCTAATGAATTGACTTTAGAAAGATTGATTTTTTTCACGTCGATGAATTAATGATATACCCGTGAAAATTTATAAATGCTTCTTACAATAATCCCTTCACCACTTCAATAACCTTATCTAAATTACTGGCATCCTGCCCACCGGCTGTGGCTAATGTTTTCTGGCCGCCGCCGCCGCCTTTAATTAACGGAGCAATATTTTGCTTGATGATTTTGCCAGCGTCCAAATTCTTGTCAGCGGCAATTTTATCATCTATAATAATGGCAACAGATGCTTTGCCACCAATGTTGGAAACAAGTGTAACCACATAATCGGTAAGCTGTGATTTAAGCTCGAAGCATAATTTCTTCAACGCATCGGCATTGCTTACTTCAACCTGTTGACCAATAAAATTTATACCGTTTATAGGTTGAACTTTTTGCAATAAGGCTTCTTTAACAGATTGCAATTGTTTTGCTTCAAAACTTTCTATTTGTTTTTTCTGCTCTGTATTTTCCGTGTTTAAAGTTTCGATTGCTTTTAAAACGTCTTTAGGATTTTTTAAGGCTTCGCGAACAGCGGCCAGTTGCCGAAACTGTTGCTGTATAAGGTTTTCAGCCGCTTTACCTGCAACAGCTTCCATGCGGCGTACACCTGCTGCAACAGAAGTTTCCAGCTTTATTTTAAAGAAGCCCAATTCGCCGGTGGCGCCAACATGTGTACCGCCGCAAAGCTCAACAGAATAGCTGGGATCGATGATGACCATGCGTACAACATCGCCATATTTTTCACCAAACAAAGCCATAGCACCAAGCTTTAAGGCTTCGTCTTTGGGCATTTGTTTTATTACCACAGGAATATTCTCCCGTATTTTTTCATTCACCAACGCTTCCACTTTTGCAATTTCTTCGTCGGTCATTTTTGCAAAATGTGAGAAGTCGAAACGCAGGTGTTCTGCATTTACCAGGCTGCCTTTTTGCTGCACATGCGCGCCCAAAACCTGACGTAATGCGGCATGCAATAAATGCGTGGCGCTGTGGTGCGCCGCGGTTGACCTGCGTTTTTCAACATCAACTTTAGCAATGATTTCTGTATGAATGTTTCCTGGTAATGCTTCTGTGAAATGTATAATTAAATTATTCTCTTTTTTCGTGTCAAGTATCTTAACGCCTTCTCCTTCGGGCATTGGGGAGAGGCTTCCCGTGTCGCCAACCTGCCCGCCGCTTTCAGCATAAAAAGGTGTGGCCTCCAAAACAACCTGGTATTGTTCTTTGCCTTTGGCCTTTACTTTCCTGTACTTAACAATTTTGGTTTTTATTTCAAGCGAATCATAGCCAACAAATTCATTTTGCGAAAACTCATCGCCCACAATAACCCAGTCTTCTGTAT
>JAEWJV010000371.1 GCA_023386395.1 Bacteroidota bacterium | reverse complement strand
CAGCTACTTTGCCAGCCATCATTACATCTGTTGCACGGCGAATGGCATCCACCAAACTTTCTTTACAACCATACTTATTATCAAATTTAGATTTGGTAACAGAGTCATTAATATTGATGGCAGGAATTGGTAATGTGCCCTTTGCCATTCTTTCATACAAACGATGTACCCCTGTTGTTGTTTCTTCACTTAAACCTTTAATGTTTTGGATAAGCTCAGGATATTTATCAAATACGATATTGGTTAAATCACCGCCATCATCCAATATCATATTTAAAGGACGATCAAAACTTCCGAAAAATAAAGTTTGTTCAATGCACCAGTCAGCTTCTTCCACTGTTTCACCTTTCCAGGCAAACACACCAATACCGGCAGCAGCAATAGCAGCCGCAGCATGATCCTGTGTTGAAAAAATATTGCAGGAACTCCACTTAACTTCTGCGCCCAATTCAATCAGCGTTTCAATTAAAACCGCTGTTTGAATAGTCATGTGCAAACATCCTGCGATGCGTGCGCCTTTCAGAGGCTTGCTTTCGCCGTATTCTGCACGAAGCGCCATTAATCCAGGCATTTCGGCTTCGGCTAATCTTATTTCTTTGCGACCCCATTCAGCCAGCGAAATATCTTTCACTTTATATGGCAGGCTCAGGTCAATGTTTTTCGTTACTGTTGACATATTTAAAATTTGAAAAGCAAAAATAAAAATTCAGGATAGAATAATATTTAATGATTTATTTTTGGAATGAAATGATATTATATCGATCTAATATAGAATAAATTAATAGTTTATAATGGCCCAGGCAGTTAAAAAAGAACAATCCACTATAACGGGTTTTAACATTGATGATAAAGACCTTGCCATTCTGAAATTGTTACAACACAATGCACGCATAACCGTAAAAGAAATTTCAGATAAAATTCACTTAAGCACAACCCCTGTGCACGAACGTATTAAACGCATGGAAGAGGCCGGCGTTATTAAACAATACGCTACATTGGTAGACCATTCAAAAGTGAAAAAAGGTTTAATGGTGATCTGTTATGTATCGCTGAGGCAGCACAGCAAAAATGCCGGTATAAAATTTATAAAACTAATTCAAAGCCTGCCTGAAATTATAGAATGCTACAGCATTAGCGGAGAGTTTGATTTTATGCTGAAAGTAATGGCGGAGAACATGGATGCCTATTACGATTTTCATGTAAACAAACTAAGCCAGGAAGAAAACATCGGGCATGTACAAAGCGTTTTTGTAATGGGCGTAATAAAGCAAACGCATGTGCTGGTACATTAATTTTGTTTGAATAACAAAGACACAAAAATGCAAAGCGTTAGCACCTTTATGTCTCCGTGGTTCAAAATACTATTCATCATAATATTGCTTCCGGTTGCTAAAACTATTCACGCCCAGGATTCAATAAGTATAGATTATGTTCTTGATAAAATACAGGCGCACCAGCTCAAGCAGGATGATTATTTTATACAGGGCGTTTTTCCCTCCTACATTAATGCATCACGAAAATTCAAAACAAAAAAGAAAGACAACACAATTTTTTACAACACGCTTGTTGCTTATGTTTTAAAAGATAATTACAACAGGTTTTCTGCGGAACTAAAAATTATTTGCGACAGTATTATTGCTAGAAGCAATCGGGCGTCAAGCTATTTTAAAAACAAAAACCGTAACACTTATAACTTTTGGAGAACAGATACAGCAACAAGATTTAATTATAGCTGGTGGATGCCCATCTTTAAAGGCAACAGCGCTTTGCCGGATGACATGGACGATACAGTGCTTGGCTTTTTAATGAGCAGTAAAAACGAAGATTCCGCAAAAGCGTTACATCGCTTTATGCAATCATACATTAATAATCACCCGCCTTTGAAAACAACTTATAAAGTTTATGCTTATGACAACGCTTACTCAACATGGTTTGGCAAAAAGTTTCCTGTTGTTTTTGATGTAAGCGTAGTATGCAATATCTTAAGTTTTGTGCAGCAGTATAACTTTCAATGGACAAAAGTCGATAGTGCCTCGCTGCAACATATTGTTACAGCCATTCAGCGAAATGACATTGTAAAACATCCCGCCTTTGTTTCGCCTTATTACGCCAACACTTCTATCATTCTTTATCACCTGGCAAGGCTGATGAGCATAAAACCAATACACGAATTGGAAATTATTAAGCCGCAATTAATTCAAATTGCTAATAAGCGCTTACTATCAACCAATAATATCTTTGAAAAAATCATACTCAGTATTGCCTTGATTAAATGGGAGCAGTCACCGCCGCAATTACAGTTCAGTGAAAGTGGTTTTAAGACCATAGAACAAAACGATCTTCCTTTTTTTATTGGCAATATTCCATCTTATTTTAAACGCAGCATAAAAGGAAAGTTTATTGATCTGCGGTTGTTAATGTATAATCATTATTGTCCTGCCTGGAATGATTGTTTATTGCTTGAATATTTATTACTAACCGGCAATTAAATACTGCTGAATATTTTAGGCGCTTATTTTTTTCGAATCAATACGCCGGCGTTGCACCTGAATGAGCCGGCAAAAATTTGTATTTTGCACACGAATGAAACTACCGCCATCAACAACAAATTTTGCTGTAGTCTTTTCATGTTTACTGCTATTTCTTTTTTCCGCGGCATGCAAAAAAAATACAGCCATAACCAACACAAGAGTTAATAGTAACCTAACTGAAGATTCTATTATAATTAAGAACGCAGGCATTACTATTAAAACAGGCATATTGCCACCGGTAACCCAAAGAACTTTCATACCTAATGGAGACAGCTCTGTTGCAGAATTCCAGGTTATCGCTTCCAAACTTATCCTGCTGAGACGCATGGATTTTTCAGCGCCTTCGCTCGTATCATCTTCCCGCATCAGCAGTATTTACGATTATAAAATACACAACGATACCGGGGTAATGACCTATTTTATTAACCGTTATTTACAACCTGGATCGGGTGCCGACCTGGTAATGGATATTTTTTATAAAAACATAACTAAAATCAATTCAGGCTCGGTTGCACAGGTAAGCCTTACAGGCATTTCTTATGTAACCTCAGAAGACAACATGGAGCATTATATAAGCCTAGCCAATCCTTTGAAAACAGATCCTATGTGCCTCGTGCGCAATAAGCCGGGCATTATGCTTCAAAATCCTTCAGGCACTGTTTTAGAAAATGGTTTCCGTGAAATAATGCAGGTTAAATTAACAGGAGATTCTAAATGGACATTGATTGACCTGCCCTTGTCTATAGCTGCTTCGCATGATTATAACGGATCGGTTAGTAAATGCAAACTGGTAGTAAAAAATGAAGCCGAAATATTGGAAACCGAAAGCGATTCTATATATATTCCTTCAGAAAGTACGGGCAATACTGTTATTCATTTCAGTAAAGCTTTTCAGCATGCAGCCGGTGATACAGAAATACTCAAAATCTATGCACCTGTTTCAGGCACATTGGTAAGTCTTATAAGCACCATGAACCCTTATAATGCGCTTGTTTGGAAAGATGCGCTGGGCACAAGAATAAACGGGCAGCAAAACGACAGGTTTTTTAAAGAGATAACAAACTTCTCCAGCTTTTATTACGAGGAATAAGGCTGGTATTAATTTATAGCTTTTTAATTTTCATATTCCGGAAAGCAGCCTCATCAATATGATCCTGTAAAGCAATGCGGCCTTTGGTAAGCTTGCCAAAATCAGGATATGTGTGCAGTGAACTTTTGGCAACAAGCTCATTCCATTCATCGCTGTTAATTAAAATATCAGCAGTTTCAGCTCCATTAAGCCAGAAAGTTATTTTACCATTGTTTTGTACAATGCGGGATTCATTCCATTCACCAAACGGTTTTGGCTGCACTTCATTTTTAACCGGCAACACGGCATATACGGCGCCCGCAATTTCTGCAGCTTTCCCCTTATGCACTTCATCATTGGCATTATCCAGCATTTGAAATTCAGGCCCTGTAAAAAAAGTAGCTGCATATTTTGGGTCTTCCTGCACATTTATCATTACGCCGCTGTTACCCGCTTTCTGTATCGTCCATTCAAAACGCAGGTCGAAATTTTCATAAATACTGTCTGTAATGAGGTCTGCATGATCAAGATTGCTGGGTATCTGCACACATTTCAATTCACCATTTTCCACTTTCCAAACCGGGGGTATATGTTTTTGATTATACGCATGCCAGCCATTCAGCGTTTTGCCATCAAACAATAATTGCCAACCTTCATTCTTTTCGGTTTCTGTAAGCGAATTATGCGGGTCTTTTTGTGTGCAGGATGAAACCAAAACGAAAGCAGCGGCAAAAAAATAAATACTAATTTTTCTGTAATCAATCGTCATCTTTAAGTTGGTTATGAAGCGGTATTAAAATTGTAATATTAAATATTTTTTACAGTAATGGTGCATCTTCAATATTTCAATTGTTTTATGATATAAATAATGTGGCAATAAAAAGATTGGTGATGGCTAAAATGCATACAGCATACAAT
>JAEWJV010000345.1 GCA_023386395.1 Bacteroidota bacterium | reverse complement strand
AGAAAAATCCCTATTAAAACTTCTGATGCCCTGTTTAAAGCTAAAGCGCCTGCTTTGCATACAGCGAACGCAACCACATGCCTCGTTGCAGTTGATACAACTGAAAAATCAATATATACTTCAGATATTTTAAATGGATCTTTATACAAATACAATACATCTTTAGAGATGATTGATTCGCTGCAAACCGGCGGCGGTATTGTTCAGTTATTGCAAGCCGGCAGGCAAAAAATAGCCTGTAATATTGGTATGTTTCCTCCAAATAACCTGGAAGCAGGCAGCATTCAAAGCATATTAAGCAATAATAAGCGCATGAAGGATACTGTTATGTACAAAAAATTGATGCGGCCTGTAAATATCAGTACTGCAGATTTAAATAATGATGGCCTGCAGGATTTTGTTGTATGTGAATTTGGATATTTAAAAGGCGCATTGTCATGGCTGCAGCATAATAGTAACAACAGCTATACGCGGCATGTTATAAAAGATTTGCCAGGCGCTATAAAATCTGTGACCGGCGATTTTAATAACGATGGAAAACCAGATATAATGGCGCTGTTTGCACAGGGTGAAGAAGGTATTTTTCTTTTTACCAATAAAGGTGATACCACCTTTGATGAAGAAGAAATATTACGCTTTCCGCCAAGTTATGGTTCAAGTTATTTTGAACTGGATGACTTTAATAAAGATGGCTATCCTGATATATTATATACCTGCGGCGATAATGCTGATTATTCTCCCGAATTAAAGCCTTATCATGGGGTATATATTTTCCTGAATGACAAATCCAATCATTTTAAGCAGTCTTACTTTTTTCATATAGATGGTTGTTATAAAGCAATTGCAAAAGACTTTGATAATGATGGCGACCTGGACATTGCAACCATTGCTTTTTTTGCTGACTATACCAATGAACCGGAGGAAGGATTTGTTTATTTGAAGCATATTGGCAGCAATGATTTTGAACCCTATAGTTTGCCGGAAACAGAAAACGGAAGATGGTTAACAATGGAGGCAGCGGATATTGATAAGGATGGCAGGAGTGATCTTATTTTAGGCAATTGCTCTGTTGGTCCCACTATTACAAAATCAAAAATTGATTTTAAGCAACAACCACCATTTCTCTTGCTTAAAAATATTCAGTAGCTACATATCTGCATACAGCAAAAAGATCGCCGGTCTTTTATGCAGTTCAATTTTTTCTTTCTTCCAGTCTTTAATTCTTTTTGTTTGAATAAATTCCGTTGAAGCTGTTATATCCACAGCAATACATAATTGCGTATCAGGTCTTGCAGTTGTGAGAATATCATTTACCAATTGATTATTCCGATAGGGTGTTTCAATAAAAATTTGTGTGCAGCTTTTTTTAATGGATTCATTTTCCAGTTCAGCAATCTTCTTTTTGCGTTCATGCGCATCCACCGGCAAATAACCGGCAAACTGAAAAATTTGACCATTCATGCCACTGGCCATTAATGCGAGAATGATAGAATTAGGGCCAACCAGCGGTATAACTTTTGCCTGCAATTGCTGTGCAATATGCACGAGCATTTGCCCGGGATCGGCAATGCCGGGGCAACCGGCTTCGCTCATTATGCCAATTGTTTTATGCTGTGCTATATCGTTCTTAAAGCTTTGCTGTACTTCAGTTTCAGCTTTATGAATTGTATGCCAGGTGTAAGCATCAATATTAATCTCTTTCCATATTTTTTTTAAAAACCTTCTTGCCGTGCGTTCATTCTCCACGTATAACACACTGCATTGTTTAACGGCATTAATTATATAGGAAGGAATTGTTTGCAAAGCAATTTCATCTTCATGCAAAACAATAGGTATAAGATAAATGGTTGCTGTTGACATCAGGCTTCGGTATTTGAAGGAATAATATCTTTTGCTTCATGCAGGCTTAGCGTTGCAGCAACTACGGCGTACGTTGGCGCAAGCACCCAGCCTATTATTGGTATCACCTGTATTAAATAAAACATTAACCCATTGCCAATGGCAAGGCCTTTATGGTTGCCGATAAAATATATGCTGTCTGATGCACTTATCTTTTTTCTTTCAAAGCTATAGTCGAGCATGGAGAAGCCATAATAATAACATTCAACCAGCAAAGCAAGTAATGGCGTAAGCCATCCGGCAATAGGTATCAATGATAATATTAATATTGAAATCATGTAAACAGATTGCCATAAACAATTACGCAAGGCAATCCTTATTCCCCTGAAAATATCTTTCATGAATTGTTTCGCATCAAACTCGAATTCTTTCTTCTCAATAATCGATGCGGTTTTTTCACTCAGGTATGCAAACACAGGTGAGCCCACAATCAACCATACATATTTGAACAATGAAAAATAAAACAGCATTTGTATAAGCCAGAGCATGATACCACCGAACGCAAACAGGAAGCCAAGCAGGCCGGAGCCATTATTATCAAGCCATGTTTTTATGCCGGTTTTTAAACTTAGCCATTCTATAAAATTGTTTGCGGTTAAACCAAAAAAATATAATGAAATAACGAATAGGATGCAGTAAATGATACCGGGAATAATTATCCATTTCCAAAGCTTATGTTCACGTATAAAATAATGCGCTTTGTAATAACTCTGTATGGATATAATGATCTCTTTAAGCAACAGGTACTAATTTTAGAACTTAAATGTATTTAATTGATGGTTACACACAGGCTTACAACAAAGGAACAGCAATTTTTAGCATCGTTAAAAATGTTAAATGAAAATTTTTATACGCGCAAAGATGTTGTAAAAATTTCAAAGGAATTATTGGGCAAAATAATCGTTACCTGTTTTGATGAACAGCTTACTGCTGCCCGCATCACTGAAACAGAAGCTTATAATGGCATTGCTGATAAAGCTTCGCATGCTTACAATAACCGCCGCACCAGGCGCACTGAAATTATGTATGCCGATGGTGGCGCTGCTTATGTGTATTTATGTTATGGCATTCACCATTTGTTTAATGTGGTTACTAATTTAAAAGATGTGCCTAACGCTGTACTTGTCCGGGCAGCGGAACCGCTTATTGGCATTGATACCATGCTTGCAAGAACACATAAAAAAAAGCTCGATTATACATTAACGAGCGGCCCGGGCAATGTTTCAAAGGCGCTGGGCATTTATACGCATCATACCGGCATTGATTTAAGAAGTAATCATTTTTTTATTGCAGCGGATGATTATGTTTTATCAAAAAAAGATATAATTACTGCAACCCGCATTGGTGTTGATTATGCGGCCGAAGATGCTTTATTGCCTTACCGGTTTTTAATAAAGGGTAATAAGTATGTAACGAAGCCTCCTAAGTTGAATAGTTGATAGGTTGAGAAGAAGTCAATCTTTGTAGCCTTACATTCACGTTTTACGATTCACGTTTCACGTTCTTATCTTCGCAATATGTTTTATTCTGCTGTGCGCAAGCTGCTTTTTAATTTTGATCCTGAGGCGGTTCATTATTTCGCAATGAACAGCTTAAAAACGGCTTGTAATATTCCATTTACCAAAAGAATTATCGAAAATAGCTTCCGGTATAACCGCCCTTCCCTGCAAAGAAATATTTTTGGTTTACAGTTTAAAAACCCTGTTGGCCTTGGAGCGGGCTTTGATAAAAATGCTTTGTATTTAAGAGAACTTAAAGCACTTGGTTTTGGATTTGTTGAAATTGGAACTGTAACACCCAAACCCCAGCCAGGCAATGATAAGCCGCGTTTGTTTCGCCTGCCGGAAGATAAAGCGTTGATCAACCGCATGGGTTTTAATAATGAAGGTGTACATGCAATTAAAAAGCGCCTTTGTGAATGGCTTGAGGAAGTTGACAGGTTTAAAGATAATAGTCTTGTGATAGGAGGGAACATTGGCAAAAACAAAGTAACGCCTAACGAAGATGCCTGGAAAGACTATGATATTTGTTTTCGCGAATTGTTTGATTGTGTTGATTATTTTGTGGTGAATGTAAGCTCACCCAATACGCCCGGCCTGCGTGAACTGCAGGAGAAAGATTCGCTGAGAAAAATACTGGCGCATTTGCAAACCATCAATCACACTTATTCAAAACAAAAACCACTGCTGCTTAAAATTGCACCTGACCTGAACCAGGCACAGCTTGATGATATTATTTCTCTTGCATTTGAAGTAAAACTGGACGGCATTGTTGCCACGAATACAACCATTTCAAGAGAAGGATTGAAAGCTGAAAATTCTAAGCTGAAAGCTTCGGAAGCAGGTGGTTTAAGCGGGAAACCTGTTTTTAAAAGATCGAATGAAGTGCTGCAATATTTAATCAGTAATTCAGATAATAAAATTCCTGTTATTGCAAGCGGTGGAATTTTTAACGGGGAAGATGCCAAAGTAAAGTTTGATGTGGGCGCTTCGCTGGTGCAGGTATGGACGGGCTTTATTTATGAAGGCCCTTCCATAGTGAAAAATATAAACCGTTTTTTTGCTGAATCTTGATTAAACAGGGCTATGCAGGTTTTTCAGCAAGGTAATTCTTTATATAATCTTCAATGCCTTCTTCAAGTGAAGTAAATGGTTCATTATAACCTGCATGCTTCAGCTTAACAGTTGTTGCTTCACTTACCCCGCGAAAACCGTTGGCAATATCTTCCGGCATTTCAGTATAGGTGATATTTGGTTCTTTCCCCAATGCTTTAAATACAAGTATGGCCACATCTTTAAAACTGCGTGCTTCACCCGTGCCAACATTATAAAGACCGTTCTTTTCAGGTTGCCATTGTTTTTCTATCATAACATTGTACATCCACCATATAAGTTTAGCCACATCTTTTACATAAACAAAATCACGAAGCTGGCCGCCATTTTCAAAGCTTTCGTTGTTGCTTTTAAATAATGTAACGGCATTACTTTCTTTTATTTGTTTAAAGTTTTTTAATACAATACTGCAACCTTCTCCTTTATGATATTCATTCGGGCCATAAACATTGAAAAATTTAAGGCCAACCCAATATGGAGGTGCATTTAACTGCTGAACAGCCCATTTGTCAAAATTATGTTTGCTGGTGGCATATTCATTCAGCGGTTGAAAATCACTGATGAGCTTATCATCGTCATTAAATCCAAATTCCCCGTTGCCATAAGTAGCGGCTGATGATGCATACACCAACGGAATATTATACACCGTTGCATAGTTCCATACATCTTCTGAATATTCCACATTCATTTCCTGCAGCACTGTATTGTTCTTCTCTCTTATATTATTCCTGGCGCCTAAATGAATAATGAATTCTATGTTAGGCTTGTTTTCATCAAGCCATTCCAGCAGAAGCTCACGGTCAACGAGGTATTTATATTTTTTATCTTTCCAGTTGCGCTCTTTTTGCAGGTCGGTAAACTTATCTACCAGTACAATATTTTCCCTGCCTTGTTCATTAAAAAACTGAACAACACAACTGCCGATAAAACCGGCAGCGCCAGTAATTAATATCAATGGTTGTTTTTCCACTAATTGCTTAATATTTTTTCAATTGCCGTATCATACCTGTTCTTCCAGTTTTTTATATCACCAAAATCTTCGCCATTAATTTTTATGGCTGATGATGTAACTGCGCCCAATACTGCAATATCTATTCCTGCAGAAGCGGCTTTATGTTTCAACTCCTGCAGTTTTTCTTTTGAACAGCTTACTACAACACGACTTTGCGCTTCGCCCAGCCAGAAAGCATCCGTTCTTAAGCCTTCAGTATCGCCGGCTACATCAAAACCAAGATTACGGTTAAAGCCGCTTTCAAGCAGTGCAACCATTAAACCACCTTCGCTTATATCATGGGCGCTTGCAATAATTTTTTCTTTTATGATGGAGCTGATGAATTTCTGTACAGCAAATTCCTCATCAATATCAAAATAAGGCGCCGGCGATAATTCAACACCTTTTATTTTATGCAGGTATTCGCTGCTGCCAATATCATTTTTTTGTGTGCCAATGAGAACGATAACATGGCCTTCGTTCTTAAAATCAAGCGTCATCTTATCATCAGCATTATCCAGCACTCCAACCATTCCAATTGTAGGCGTAGGATAAACAGGCCCTTCTGGGTTCTGGTTATAAAAACTAACATTACCGCCCGTAACCGGCGTATTGAATTTGCGGCAGGCTTCACCCATGCCCTGTACGGCTTTTACAAACTGGTAATATACTTCGGGAATATAGGGATTGCCAAAGTTTAGACAGTTGGTTACACCAATAGGCTCACCACCACTGCAAACAATATTGCGGGCAGCTTCAGCCACAGCGATCATAGCGCCTTTATGCGGATCTGATTTTACATAACGGCCGTTGCAATCAACGGTAACGGCCAAAGCTTTACCTGTTCCCTTTGCTAAAACAACAGCCGCATCGCTGGGCGCATTGGTGCTGGAGTTGGCTGTGCCCACCATGCTGTCGTACTGAACATAAATCCAGCGCTTATTGGCGATATTGGGCAGTTGAATTACCTGATCTGCAACAGATTTTAATTCAACATTGCTTTCAATATCTTTTATATCATTTATGCTGAAACCGGCAACTTCTTTAAGATAAGCAGGTTCCTTATATTCACGTTCATATTGCGGGGCGCCACCGCCCAGCACTAAATCATATGCAGGAATTTGTGCTTCCAGTTCACCATTTTGATAAAAGCTTAGCAAGCCGTCATCGGTTACTTCACCTATCTGGCTGCAGGGCAAATCCCACTTATCAAACACTTTCAATACAGCTTCTTCCTTACCTTTTTCAACCACGATCAACATGCGTTCCTGGCTTTCACTTAACAGCAATTCCCAGGCTTTCATGTTTTGTTGACGGGTAGGCACTTTATCCAGATCAATGCGCATACCTACTTCGCCTTTAGCGCTCATTTCGCTGCAGGAGCAAATAATGCCTGCAGCGCCCATATCCTGCATGCCCACAACGGCACCGGTATCAATTACTTCAAGGCAGGCCTCCAGCAGTTTCTTTTCCTGGAAAGGGTCACCCACCTGAACGGCGGGCAGGTCTTCCGTGCTTTCTTCTGTAATATTAGCTGAGGCGAAAGATGCGCCGCCAATACCGTCTTTACCTGTTGCACTTCCTACAAAAAATACAGGATTACCCTTGCCCTTGGCTGTAGCGCTTACAGTTTTATTAACCTGCACAATACCAACGCTCATGGCATTGACGAGTGGGTTGGTAGCATAACAATCTTCAAAATACGTTTCGCCGGCCACGGTTGGTACGCCAAAACAGTTGCCATAATGGCCAATGCCATGTACAATGCCGGCCAGCAGGCGCTGGTTTTTCTTTTCCTTTAAATTACCGAAACGCAGGCTGTTGAGCGATGCGATAGGCCGGGCGCCCATGGTAAAAATATCCCGCTGAATACCGCCTACACCCGTTGCTGCACCCTGGAACGGCTCAATAGCAGATGGATGATTATGGCTTTCTATTTTGAATACCACCCCCCAGCCATTGCCCAAATCCATGAGGCCGGCATTTTCTTCACCGGCGGCAACGAGCATGCGGCCACCGTCGCGGGGCAGGGTTTTTAACCATTTTATGGAGTTTTTATAGCTGCAATGTTCGCTCCACATAGCGCTGAACGCACAGAGCTCGGTAAAGTTGGGCGTGCGCCCGAGTTTTTGTTTTATCAGTTCAAATTCTTCGGCTGTAAGACGTAGTTCTTCGGCTGTTTTTGCGGTAATTTCCATTCAGTGTATATGAACGATGAAGTGATTGATTTACGCCGCAAAATTAAACAATTATAAGCTTGCAGGTTTTTCGAATTTGTTTAAAGACGCACAATTTTAAGCGTAGTGGGTGCGTGAGATGCACAGAAAAATAAAAGTTACGAATTACGCACACATCATTTCTGTGTGTGGCAATTAATGCTTTATTTGCTTTTCTGCAATTTTCTAAATATGCCTGTTATTCATTTACAAACCCGTGTTAATGCGCACATCGAAACTTGTTTCGATCTTTCCCGCAGCATTGATTTGCATACCATTTCCACGGCGCAAACAAATGAAAAGGCAATCGCCGGCAGAACAAACGGCCTGATAGAACTAAATGAAACGGTTACGTGGCAGGCAACTCATTTCGGTATAAAGCAAAAGCTTACCTCAAAAATTACGGCTTTTGAAAGACCATTCCATTTCAGGGATGAGCAGGTAAAAGGCGTTTTTAAATACATAAAACACGATCATTATTTTAAGCAGGATAATGGTTTTGTTATAATGAAAGATATTTTTGAATTTGGTGCGCCGCTGGGTTTATTAGGCAGGCTGGCCAATAAATTTGTACTTACAAAATATCTTACCCGCTTCCTGGTTGAAAGAAATGATCTTATTAAAGAATATGCGGAAACCGAAAAATGGAAAACTGTTTTGGATAGCCGGGTTTATTAAAACCTTTAGTTAAACAATAGCCTGCGCACAGCGGCGTTTTAAATTTTGATTCATCTTTAATGTATGAAACAACCTTCTTTGCTCTTTTGCATTTTGATGGACATAATTGGCTATGCCACTTATGCCATTCCTGTATTAGGCGAAGTTGGCGATACATTATGGGCGCCCGTTTCTGCCATTATCTTTTATATTTCCTTTGGCGGCTGGAAAGGCGGTTTTGGCGCCATCTTTAATTTTGTGGAAGAGATATTGCCCGGCACCGATTTTATTCCAAGCTTTACTATTATGTGGCTGGTGCAGCATGCAGCCAGGAAAAAGATTGTTGCCTCCCTGTGATACATTTCTTAGTTCACCACTTTAGCAATTCTTCCATCTTTGCCGGCTAAAAAAACAGCCTTGCCCTTTTTTGCTTTGGCGCATACATGAAAACTTTCATTTGAAATAAGCTTCCAGTTTAGGCCACCATCCATC
>JAEWJV010000335.1 GCA_023386395.1 Bacteroidota bacterium | reverse complement strand
ACCATATATGCCATTAAAATTTTAAAACTGTTTACTATAATTCTTTACGCAAACGTGCAACAGGAATATTTAACTGTTCACGATACTTGGCCACCGTGCGCCTTGCAATGTTGTAACCTTTTTCCTGCAGTAATTCTGTCAAGCGTTCATCGCTCAATGGCTTCTTTTTGCTTTCCGCTTCCACCAAATCACTCAATATTTTCTTTACCTCTCTTGTGCTTACTTCTTCGCCGCTGTCGGTGCTTAAAGATTCGCTAAAGAAAAATTTAAGCCTGTACGTGCCGAATTCTGTTTGCACAAATTTGCTATTGGCCACACGGCTTACGGTAGATATATCAAGCCCGGTAATCTCTGCAATATCTTTTAAGATCATCGGCTTAAGTGTTGTTTCATCGCCGGTAAGAAAAAAGTCTTTCTGATAATGCATGATAGCGCCCATGGTGCTCAGCAAAGTATTTTGCCGCTGCTTTATCATATCGATAAACCATTTAGCCGAATCAATCTTTTGCTTGATAAACATTACCGCTTCTTTCTGCCGCTTATCTTTTTTGCTGCCGCGGTCGTATTCTTTCAGCATATCGCGATAGCCTTCCCTTATACGTAAGTCCGGGGCATTTTTTGAATTGAGTGTAAGCTCCAGTTTGCCCGCATTGTTTATAATAAAAAAGTCGGGGATAATATAGCTTTCGGCTTTGTTTATTTCGCCCACATTGCCGCCGGGCCTCGGATTTAATTTTAAGATGAGATTGATAACTTCTTTCAGTTCTTCATCTGAAATGCCAAGCCCGCGCTGGATTTTTTCATAATGCTTTTTGGTAAACTCGTCAAAGTATTTTTCAATCACCTGCATAGACAGGGTAACATCGCGGCCATCGGCCTGCTGGCGAAGCAACTGCAGCATTAAACATTCCTGCAAATTCCTGGCGCACACGCCGGGCGGGTCAAATTGCTGTATTAGTTTTATGAGGCTTTCAACTTCGGCTTCATCTGAATCTATATTTTGCCTGAAGGCAAGATCATCTACAACGGAAGATAGTTCGCGGCGCAGGTAACCATCATCATCTATGCTGCCTACAATCTGCTCGGCGATCTTTAATCTTCTTTCATCAAGCGACAGCATGCCTAGCTGGTCAGCCAGCACGTCGTGCAACGTTGTTTCAACCCTTAACGGAACTGTTTTTTGTTCTTCGTTATCGCCGTAATTATCATCACGCAGTTTGTAATCGGCAATCTCATCATCGCCATCATTCACGTATTCTGAAATATCAATATTGCCATATTCCTCTTCACTGCCATCATATTCTTCATCGTTATCCTGTTCAAATTCCTCATTGTTATGTTCATGTTCCTCAAAACCTTCTTCACGGCCTTCTTCTCCCACCTCCAGCGCCGGGTTTTCTTCCAGCTCTTCTTTAATCCTTTCGTCAAGAATAGCCGTAGGTATTTGCAGCAGCTTCATCAACTGAATTTGCTGAGGCGATAACCTTTGTAATAATTTCTGTTGTAATGATTGACTTAATGCCATGCTTCTGCGGGTAAAGTTTAATCTGAATTTAGCAATGCAAAGTAATTACAATACTTAATTTAGCGCAAATATGCTTTCGAAAAATAAAACATTCATTGCATTTACTGTTAAATTACTATTTGTAGTTTCTGCATTGCAGGCGCAACCTGCAAACGATTCAGCGAGACAAAAAATAGATTCGCTTGCAGTAATGCGGCAATTTATGTTTTCGGTAAAGCAGCCGCCTCTGCCAAAACAATTGCAGGGCAACTTTTATGCAAAGCAATTACCGTTCTTCTGCAATAAAGAATTACAGCTTCAAAAAGCTGTTGGCTTCCCGGTAAAGTTCCGTATCGGCTCCGTTGAGTATTGCGACAGGCTGGAAGGAAAAAACAGGTAAGTTGTAAATAAGTCTTATCCAAATAATCAAAACGTTTAACGCTGTTTGTTAACTTTATAAAAATCTACTTATGCTAACATCATCCCGCAGAAATGTATTAAAAACCTTAGGCATTATGGGCAGTGCGATAGCTTTTTCACCCAATGTGCTGTTATCGGCCACAGGCAGAAAAAAAGAGAAGCTCGGTGTGGCTTTGGTTGGACTTGGTTATTACAGCACCGATTTGCTTGCACCTGCTTTACAGCAAACAAAATATTGTTATCTCGCCGGTATTGTTACCGGCACACCTTCAAAAGCTGAAGCATGGAAAGCAAAGTATAATATTCCCGATAAGAACATTTATAATTATGAAACGATTGAAGATATTGCCAATAACCCTGACATTGATGTAATATATATTGTGTTACCGCCATCAATGCATGCGGAGTATGTAATTAAGGCGGCTAATACGGGCAAGCATGTATGGTGTGAAAAGCCTATGGCTATTACTGCGGAAGAATGCCAAAGCATGATTGATGCCTGCAATAAAAATAAAGTGAAGCTTGCTATTGGTTACCGTTTGCAACATGAGCCCAATACAAAAGAATACCGCCACATAGTGCAGAACAATTTATTAGGCAAAGTAAAGAAGCTCAATTGCGCTGCAGGATATTATGAAACACGCACCAATCACTGGAAGCAGAAAAAAGAAATGGGTGGCGGCGTAATGCCTGATATGGGTGGTTATGCCATACAGGGTGCAAGGCTTGGAACAAATATGGAACCGGTATCTGTAATTTCTGCTAAAGCTTCCACAACAAGGCCTGATATTTATAAGAACGGCCTGGATGAAGCGATGGTTGCACAGCTTGAATTTCCCGGCGGTGTAATAGCTGATATAAAAGCAACTTTTGGTGAGAATGTAAATTTTCTTGATATAACCTGCGATAAAGGCATTATAAAAATGGCGCCTTATTCTGCTTATAATGGCGTAAAAGGTTCAAGCCCGCTGGGGGAAATCAATCATCCATATAATGTTCCCTGGCAGCAGGCAAATCAAATGGATGACGGCGCACTTTCCATCATGCAAAATAAGCCTATGCTTGTGCCCGGTGAAGAAGGCCTGCGCGATGTGCGCATTTTCCAGGCGATATATGCATCTGCTGCAAGCGGCAAACCGGTTTCACTGGTATAGTGAGTTGTGAATATCAGTTGTAAGTGAAATGGAAACCTTCTTATTCTGTTGCTCATCTTTTACTACCGATGGCTCACAATTAATTTAAACACCACAGATAAAAATTTGATTGACTACAATAGCTAACCTGTTTATCTTTTTTATGGCAAAAATATATGCTGAAAAACAAACCGCTACTGCTACGCCGGCAGTTAAAACAAGTTTTTTCGCACCAAAAAATATTATCCAGCGGCAGCCTGATACGGCTGAGTCTGTAAATTATCTCAGCATGATAAATATGGATGAGGCCAATCAATCAAACATTAAAAACCTTAACCAGTTTTCCAACGAACGTTATCTGCTTTCTTTATTCCTGAATGTGCCCATGCAGGTTACAACGTCAAGGCCTGCCAGCAATGAGGCGGAAGATATTTCACCTTTAACGCTGGCCATTGCCGCCTGGCAATATGATTATATTGATGATAAAAGCGGCAGGTTTAAAAAAGAAAAAAGCACTGTAGCCGCCGTAACCGGCAAATACAAAGATTCTCTCAGCGCTATGCTGGAAAACGGTTTTGACCCGAAGGGAAAAACACAAGACTGGAAAACAATTGACAGGAATGATGCAGCCGCTGTTCTGGAGGCTGAAAAAACCTACAAAGAATCTATTAAAGATAATGCCGGTGATGATGCAAAACGGCAAGCCATAGTAGATCTCGCATCATCACAGGCAGGCACTGTAGTGGCAGTAAACAGGGGCGATGGTTCAAAATTGGGGTGGGAGAGGATAGCCCGTTTTTACGAAGTGACGCAGGAAGAATTTAATGGAGCAGATCAATTTAAAAGAACAAGGAATGCCGAAGGTGCACCCATTGACGAACCGAAAGAAACAGATCTTAAAAAGTCGAAGCTTGCGGGCATTAAGGCTGCCAACAAATTCGCAAACGATAAAACAGCCGACTGGTCGTGGTGTGGCATATTTACTGTTTGGGCAATACGCAGTATAACAGGTAAGGGAAGCTGGAATGCAGGCCCGCAGGGCTTTGGAGATAAAAAAGGTGATATAACCAGTGCAAAAAAGGGCGACATTATTAATATAAAAGCAGCCTCTAATCCAAACAATCATCATTTCATACTTGCACAGGATATTCCATCCGATGCAACAGACAGTTATGTTTTATATGCGGTGGAAGGGAATATAGATTTACAGGGTATTAAGGCAACACATAGGTGGAAGCTCAGTGATGTGTCAGGTTATTATTCAACAGTGTGATGCCTGTTTTATTTGTATGCTTTATTTAATTTTAAACACCCTTAAGTAATCATCATTAACTGCAACAAGAATAAGCTTTTCATTGGTTGCGGTTGTTATCATCTTCATGTCTTTTACATCACCATCAATTTTAAAACCTGATACGACAGGTGAAATTGCTTTAAACTGTTTTTTATCATCGCCTTTTAAAAAACAGCCATACGATGCATCATATCTTCCTGTTGCAACTTCTGTTTGATATTCATTGCCTGCGAGTAAAATATCTTTAATACCATCGCCATCCATATCAGCACAAGCAATGGCGTTTACCGGTGCAAACTGGGCTTCAGCAGGCAATGCATGCATTTCAAATTTGCCGCTGCCTTTATTCTCTATCCAGCAACTGCGGGTTTCACTACAGGTTAAAATCAGCAGGCTTTTGCTGTCGCCAAAAATTTTATCAGCAGTTGCTGCTGTAAAATCTTTATTGGTTGCAAATTGTTTATTTATCAATGGCACCTGCACTGCGAGCTGATCTTTAGTAATGGAAGGATATAATTTTCTGTTCCCGCCTGCGTCTTTTATGTAGTAAAATAATACGGGGTCAATGCTTCCGTTTTTATCAATATCATCCGCATATAATTTCACTGGATATTGTGCAGACGCATGATAATTGCAATTCGTTCCTAAGTTGCCAGCAATAAAATCCGTATCTCCGTCGCCATCAACATCTGCTGCCGTGAGGCTGCGCCATAAACCATCCATA
>JAEWJV010000178.1 GCA_023386395.1 Bacteroidota bacterium | reverse complement strand
ATTTAAGATAGCCATAGAATTAAATAGCACGAGCCATGTTTTTATTGTTCGTTGTTTGTCGTGTTTTAATTAAACGATTGTCTGAATTCCATAGGTGAAAATTTTGTCTTTGTCTTAAAAAGTTTACTGAACGATTGTGAATGTTCAAAGCCTAATTCATAAGCAATCTCGCTTACTGATAAATTTGTGGTTGATAATTTTTCCTTGGCTTTGTCAATAAGCATATCATGAATATGTTGTTGCGTGCTTTGTCCGGTCAGCACTTTGAGCAAACTACTCAAATACTTCGGTGAAATATTTAATGCATCTGCAATGTATTGAACTGTCGGCAACCCTTTTAAAATTAAATTGTCACTGTTGAAATAATCAGCAAGCAACATTTCCAAACGTTCCAAAATTTGATGATTTGCTTTTTCTCTTGTGATAAACTGACGATTGTAAAACCGCTCGGAATAATTGAGCAAGGTTTCAATTTGAGAAATGATGATTTGTTTGCTAAACCTGTCAATGTTTGCATGATATTCTTCTTTGATGTTCTCAATAATTCCGTTGAGCACCTTTTCTTCTTTTTCAGAGAGAAGTAAGGCTTCGTTTACCGAATAGTCAAAGAAATCGTATCGCTTAATATTTTTTGCCAGCGATGTATTCCATAAAAAATCGGGGTGAATCAGCAACATCCAGCCCGTGCGTTTTGTGGCTGAATTTTGATTTGCTTCAATTCCGAAAACCTGGTTTGGTGCAACGAAAAACATAATGCCATCATTAAAATCGTATTCAAAAGCATATTCCTGTTGCCCGTATTTCATTTTACCACTAATTCCGCGCTTAACTGAAATTTGATAGAAATTAAAAATCCAATTCACTTCGCTGATATGGGAAGACCGTTTTATATCAGCATAATTTACAATACTAATAAGCGGATGTTCGGGTTTGGGCAAGCCTCTTAACCGATGAAATTCGCTGATTGATTTTATATGTATTATCTGCCGTTGCTCCATAATATAATTCAAAATTATCCTTGAATTTTATGTGACTAATTGCTCCCAATTCCCAAATGCAAATTTTTCCTTTTCTTCTTTGCCAAGTGCTGTTGCCTCCAAAAAGTTTCTTGCTTCTCTTCCCGGCCGGTATTGATACGGATAATCCGATAAAAAAAGTATGCGGTCTATGCCAATAATTTCAACGGAACGCTGCAGATAATTTTGGCTAAACATTCCGCTTGCCGTTACATACAAGTTTTGCCGCACATAGTCAATAAATGGTTTTTGAAGTTTTGTTACCCTGTTTAATGAAGCCAATCTTTCAGTATAAAATAAAATCACTTCGCCCCAATGCCCAAGAATCACCTGAAGATTTGGAAAGCGGTCAAAAACCTTTGCCAAAACCAAACGCACAAATTGTATTCCTGCTTCGTAATGCCAGCCAATCCCGAATGTTGAAAAAGCAATATCTGTTAATTCGTCAAAACCTGAATAATAAATGTCCCGAACTGCTTCTATTGCTATCAGTTTCATTTTGCGGGTTTAAAAATAATTCTGTTTCATATCGTCCAGCAAACCTATGTGTGCAGGTTGCCAGCCTAATTGTTCTTGTGTTTTGGAATTTGTAGCCATACTTTCCATTGTAATGAAATTACTCATCCACTCAAAATGTTTTGTCAATTCATTGCCTGCTACAGATTTTACAGGCAGGTTCAGCATTTCTCCAATAAGCGTTGCGATTGTTTTCAATTCAATGCCTTTGTCACCAATAATATTATACAATGCCCCTTTGTTGCTTTTTTCTACTGCTAAACGAAATGCCTTTGCTGCGTCCATGCGATGAACGGCGCACCAATGATTAGTGCCTTCGTCAGGATAAGCTGAAACACCATTTTTGCGTGCAAGTGAAATAATGAACGGCATAAAACCATAGTCGCCTTTGTCGTGAACGGACGGTGCTAAACGAATGACAGAGGCATTAACGCCTTTTTCAGCCAGTGCCAATGCTGTTACCTCCGAAGTTCTTGGCGAATGCTGTATCGTGCTTTCTTCCGTCACAAACCCATTGATTAATGGCAGGCCCAACATTCCGCTTGTTACTATAATGGGCTTATCTGTACCAACCAGTGCGTCGCCCATTGCATTAATGGCGTTCTTATCCATTTCTGCAGCTTTCAGAAATTGCGAAAAATCGTTCGTCAGCATAAAGTCGTGGAAGAATGCTGCGTGAATAATACCGTCCGCTTGCAAAGCACCTTGCTTCAAGGTGTCCAGGTCTTCAAGATTTCCCGGTAAAACTTCCGCACCCGCTTCGCTTACAATTTTTGCAGATTTTTCTGAACGTGCTAAACCAATAACCTGGTGCCCTGCACCAATTAATTCCCTGACTATTGCAGAGCCTATGAAGCCCGAAGCTCCTGTTACAAATACTTTCATTTTTTACTGTTTAAATTGAATAATGCAAAGTTGCACCAGCTTCAAAAAACAGGCGTAGCTAAAAGTCAGATTGTTGTAGTCAAAAAGGAAAGTGTAAAAATAATTTGCGGTAAGAAAGTTTGGGGCAATTATTCCTATCAGTCATAACGGCTTGTGTTATCGTCCAATAATACTAATGTAATTACTACTCTTTGATGTAAGAGCTTTCAAAGCCCAGTTTTTTTAGCCCGTTCTGCACATCAGGAATATGCATGAATAAATTCCAGATAAGTTTGCTGCGGTAGTTTTCTATCATCACTACAATCGGCCCCTGGTCTATGGCCAAATGTGTTTTGGCATACCAGTTATGTTCTTCACTAAAACCATCCGCAAAGCCATACGGTCCCCAAATCTTATCACCAAGGTCATAATAAAAATGTTTTAATGCCTGCATGGAATATTCCGGTGTATAGGGCATAGATGATAGTGCAGCTGTTGGCGATATTACACCCACATCTTCCTGCGGACAGTGCGCTATATAACCTTTATAACTATCGCTGGCCGTTAATCCCCAGCAGTTCTCGCCATAGCCTTTAAATTTTTTTGGATTGTCAATGCAATAGGCGCGGTTAATGCGGGTATGATTTACCACCTGTTCCCAGTAATTTGTATGCCAGTCTTTTAAATTATGTGGATCAATACCCATGAAAGTATAATGCTCAAAAAACAACGGCCCGCCAAATTCAAAACCCAGCGGCAGCTTTATGTTGTAATAAGTTTTATCATTAACGTAAGAAGTACTGTTTACAAAACTGTTGAAATAAACATCAGGCGCAATGGCATGGGTGGGCGAAGATGCCGCCATAATAAATGTTATCAGGCATTCATTGTAACCGCGTATGGGAAAGTTCATATCAAAAGAATTCATTGGGCTCCAATGCCAGTACAGCAGCGTGTTTCCACTGTTTGTATGCCAGTTCCAGTTGGCGCTGTTCCATAATTGTGTAACGCGGTTCCTGAAATATTTTTCCAGCGGCGTATCACCTTTAAAATATTCCCTTGCACATAAAAAACCCATTAGCAGATAACTTGTTTCAACAATGTCTGCCCCATCATCCAGTTTGCCGAATGGAATTGTTTTTCCGGTTGCGCCGTTCATAAAGTGCGGAAAGATGCCATGATAACTATCAGCCGTATTTAGAAAATCAACCATCTTCACCAGGCGTTTCAATGCCGTATCATAGCCAATCCATTTTCTTTCCACCGCCACAATGGTTGACAGGATGCCGAAGCCTGTTCCACCAATAGCGCAGGCTTCAGGGCCGTATGTTTTTTTGCTGAAGTTAGGCTCATCATACGCTTCATTAATATAATCCCAGTAATAATCGCCGTGCACCGTATTATCTCTTTCCCTGGCCAGGCCGCTTACCGGGTGCGCATAATGCCAGAAATAGCGGAAGGTTTGCCGCTGCACAATATCAAGTAAAGCGCTGTCGGATATATTTTTAATAATACCAACGGGCGCAATGGAATCCGGGGAAGCTGTGTTATTGGTTTGTGCAACAGCATTTAAACAAAATGAAAAAGCAATTGTGGTAAAAACAATTTTAAATGTCATCATGAATCGTTTCGTTATTAATCATGCAGTCATAACAGGAATTATAAAGCTACCAAATTGGTTAAATTAAGAAACTGTTTGAATTAATAAAATAATGCTTAGCGGTCTGACGCTCTAATTGAACGTATAAATTATTTGAATCTAAAAAAGCGTCTGACCGATAATCCATAATCAATTTTAAATAAATAACTCAAACAGCTTCTAAATGTATGGTGCTGTTAAATCTTTAAACAGGATGTTCCGTTGTTTGTTTTTTAAAGATCAGCCATAGATGCATAAATAAAACCTGTGCATCTGTGGCCGCATAAATACTTTCGAATAAAAAAGCCTGGCATTACAACCAGGCTTTAGAAAAACGGGATACGTTATTCAAAGGTTAGTCAACCAATACCAGCTTGCCTTTATACACTTCTTCTTTTCCTTCGTTATTGATAAAACTTATATGGTAATAATACATGCCACTTGTCCAACCTGAGAAGGCCCTGTTGTTTTGATAATTCTTCTGGTTGAACAATATTTTACCATTCATATCTGCAACGATTACATTGTTCTGCTGCGGCAAACCTTTTATGTTCCATTGATCATAATGATGCAGCAGGTTTGGAATTATCAATGCCGGCAGGCCAATCACTTTTGCATTGCCTGAATCACTGTTAAAGTTTGTTACCCACGGCCTGCGCGGAATATGAAATGCATCATCGTTGATGATTGTTCCAACTGCAACAGGTGAGCCGGATATGGTTGTATTCAGAGGGTTGGATAAAACGAGCTTTACCTTTTCATTGGGTTCCCAATAGCGGTCACCCACAATTTTTACCGTTATATATTTTGTTTGTTCGCCTGGCGAAAAACTCAGTGTGCCCTGTGTTGAAACAAAGTCGAAGTATATGATAGCTGTATACGTTTGGGT
>JAEWJV010000149.1 GCA_023386395.1 Bacteroidota bacterium | reverse complement strand
GTATTAATTCCCCTTGCATCCGTTTCCCAATCTTCTCCCAGGATACCCAAAGGCTCAAACAAACGCGGCCTTAGATAATCAATTACTGTTTGGCCTGTTACTTTTTGTACAATTGCTGCAAGCATGTAAGTGCCTAAAGAATTGTATAAAAATTGTGTGCCGGGGTAATGCAGTATTGGTGTTGATAAAAATCCTTTCACCCAATTGCTGTCGCGGCTAACAACCGCACCCGTGGGATCAGGCTCCTGCCCATCGCTCATGCTTAAAACATTCTTTACTGTAAGTGCCGATAAAAATGCGTTTACGGTATCCGGCAAATCGTTTGGAAAAAATGATACAACCTTATCATTAACCGATAATAATTTTTCGCTTACCGCAAAGCCGATGGCAGTTGCCGTAAAGCTTTTGCTGGTTGAATACAGCGTATGTTTCAGATCGGCGCTGTAAGGATTCCACCATCCTTCTGCAACTACTTTTCCATGACGCAACAACATAAAGCTGTGAAACTCTGTTTTGCTGGTATTGGCCGCATCTAAAAACCGGATAATATTTTTTGAAGAAACACCTTCTGCTTCCGGTGTGCTGCGGGGAAGCGACGACTGGCTGTTTACCTGTATGCAAAAAATAATAAACAGTAATGCCGCAATTAATTTTTTATTTATCATAGCTTAGTAATGATTGAAGCGCTAATATACCATGTGTTCTTTATAAGAAAGGACAGTTTATGTCTTATATCATTTTATACTTGCCGGAATAGAACTACTTTATTAACGGAAGGAACAAATTATTAATAGATTCTGTATAAGTTGGATGCGCTATAATCATTTCAGCTAGTTGCGTATAAGGTATTTTACCAATCATTGCGATTTGCAATGCGGCTATTGTTTCGCCAGCCTCTTCGCCAATAATGGCAGCACCTAAAATTTGTTTTGTATCTGCATCTACCACTGCTTTCATCATACCTTTTGTATGATTGGTTTCCCTTGCTCTTGCCACGTGTTTCATTGATAACGTAGCTACTTTATAATCCAGTTTTTGTTTCCTGGCCTCTGCTTCAGAGATGCCTATGCGGGCCAGTTGTGGATCGGTAAACATGCAATATGGCACCTGCCTGTTTTGGGTTGAATTATTTTTTCCATTCAATAAGTTCTCTTTCAAAATAATATAGTCGTTATACGAAATATGCGTGAACTGCGGCTCGCCGGTTACATCACCGATGGCATAAATGCCACTGGCAGAAGTTTCAAGTTTATCATCCACTTTTATAAAACCACGTTCATCTGTTGCAACATTGGTAATCTGCAAACCCAATGTTTTTGTGTTGGGTTTTCTGCCGGTTGCAATTAAAAGGTGTGTTGCACTTAAAGCAGATGTTTTATTATCTGCGGTGAATGCCACACTTATTTTCCCGCGGGATTTTTTTACACCTGATATATCAACCCCGGTATGAATATTTATATTTTCCGCTTCAAGTATTTGCTGCATACATAAGGCAATATCCCGGTCTTCTCTGGGAAGGAAATCTTTACTTCTTTCGAGCATGGTTACTTTACTTCCAAACCTGCTGTAAGCCTGGCCAAATTCAAGCGCTATATAACTACCGCCGATAATCATCAGCGATTCCGGTATTTCTTTTAAATCCAGTAATGACTGTGATGTATAATAATCAATTTTATCAAGGCCATCAATGGCAGGTATTGCAGGACTGGTGCCAACATCTAGAAAAATCTTTTCAGCCTTTAGTTGTATGGTACCGCCTTTGTTTAATGCTACTGATAATTCTTTAAAGCCCGTAAACCTTGCTTCACCTTCAATATAGGTAAGATGCGGTGTGGAAGTAAGGCCGTCGTACAAACCATTCCTTGATTCATTTACAATCCTGTTTTTAAATTTCATTATTGCTTTTATATCAGCCTCGGGTTTTACAGCATTAATACCCCATTCTTTTGAATGCTTAACATTATAGGCTGTTTTTGCACAGGATATAATTGTTTTTGTTGGCGTGCAGCCATAATTAATGCAGGTGCCGCCGGCAAATTCTTTTTCAATCAATGCTGTTTTCCATTTTGCTTTAGCCAGTACTTTTGCGAGTGGTGTTCCTCCCTGGCCCGAACCAATTATGATGGCATCAAATTTTTTCATGGTTAATATAACGGTTGTGTGAATAAACTAAGAAGCTGTTTAAAAACATTCTATAAAACACTTCAAAAATAACAACAGCATTTTGAAAAGAATGATTATTAAACAGCTCCTTGAATATAAAACTGAAAACAAGAGATGAATCAAACTGTATTTGCAGCCTGCTATAATCGCTTAATTCTTTATAAACTTCAATGTTTCCTTTAATTCTCCCGCCTGCACCTGCAGAAAATATATTCCGTTTATTAAAGATGATACATTCACTTCTGCATTTACTTTACCATTGTTTTTAAGGTTGCAGGTTGAAATAATTTTTCCGTTGGCATCAATAATCCTTGCCAGAACATTTTCCATGCCCGCCGGTATTGAAATATGTAAAATGTCATGTGCCGGGTTAGGAAATATATTCATGCCTGCTGTTTCAGCAACTTCAAGGTTTTCAGCAGCCATTGCAGCTAAGGTTTTTGTTACGGTTACTTTTATTTGCTCTTCATCATACAATGCCGGCGTGCCATTGTCTGTAGCCCTAACCTTGAATGTGAAGGTTCCCGCAGTCGTTGCTTTCCATGTAAAGGCGCCGCTGGTTGCATTTATGGTTGCGCCCGCAGGAGCACCAATCAATGAATAAGTTATTTTCTGGCCCGCATCTGCATCGGTAGCCTTTGCCGTAAATTTTAGCGTTGAATCTTTCTTTACAGTTTTGTTGCCTATGGCTGCCAGCACCGGTGTATCCGGCATTGGCTTAACAGTTATTGAAACAAATGCTTTTGCAGAAGCAATGCATCCAATTTTAACGAGGTAACTGAAGCTGTCTTTACCGCTGTAATTTCTATTTGGCGTATAAGTCATTGCGGGTGCAGTACCGGTCAGTTTGCCATGTATAGGTTTATTAATGATTGTATATTTCAGCGTGCTGCCGCCGGAACCGCTTAGCGTTATCTGTACTTTACTGTCTTCGTTTACGCTTGCTGTTTTTGTATCAGCTATAAGGTTATTTATTGGTGCGAAGATTAAAGTGCTGTAAGCATTACCGCCATCAGTAGCCATGTTAAGATGCCGTAAAATTATAAGCGTTCCCGATGTTGTAAGCTTGAAAATTGTGCCTGCATTATAAGTACCGCCAATGCTCGTTGTACCATACAACATTCCATCAGAGCCCTGTATTAAT
>JAEWJV010000108.1 GCA_023386395.1 Bacteroidota bacterium | reverse complement strand
GTATCAGAACGCACGTATTGAATATTTTATTTCGGTTAAACAAGCCCCCCTTGAATGGTGCGTTTAAATTAGTTATTGATGTTTTGGATGCCCAGGATAAAATACCTCCATACCTGAAAGTTACCGTAAACGGTAAATCATGGAAGTTTGCTGTGCCTGCCGGCAAAAATGAAAATAGCCCTGAAGCAGATGTCAGGCAATCTTTGAAATATACAATAGAAATACCCTTAAATATTAATGATCTTCCTGAAGGATCCAATGCAGTTAAAATCACCAGCCTTGAAGGGTCCTGGATGGTTTTTGATGATATACGTTTGGAAGGCCCTGATATGGTACATACCGTGTTACCCGCCACAAAGGCTTTTTTACGCAAAGTATCTGCAGCCAATTACCAGGTTGATGCCAAAGTACAGCCGCTCCTGGTGGATGTGATGCACCTAAGCGGCAATCCGTTACTGTTAGTAAAACTTGATGATAAGGATATTTTCAGGCAACGCCTGGAAAATGGCCGTTATGTGTTTGAAGCACCAATGCCTGCGGTTACATCTGAAAAAAGAAGTAAGTACGAGGTATTTGTTGATGGCAGCCTGGCAGAAAGTGGATGGGTTATCCGTTCTCCTCAAAAAATTGTTACCCCCGCAGATTATGTAGATACATATATTGGTTCATCGCATTCGCGGTGGATGATTGCTCCCGGGCCGTGGATGCCGTTCAGTATGGTAAAACTTAGCCCCGATAATCAAAACCCCGGCTGGCAGGCTGGTTATGATCCCTCCTTCGAAAGCATCGGTACTTTTAGCCATGTGCACGAATGGACGATGGCCGGTCTTGGAACAATGCCTGTAAACGGCACACTAAAAACAAAAGTAGGCACCCAGTCATATAGCGATACGACCGGGTATCGTTCATTGATTGATAAGGAAACTGAGAAAACAGGCTTGGGGTATTATCGTGCTTTTTTAACGAACTATAATATCAATGCCGAATTAACAGCAACAACACGTTGCAGCTTTCAGCGGTATACTTTTCCAAAAGAGAAGGACGGGCGTGTGATGATCGATTTAAAAATACCGGCAGAATACAGTTTTAATATATTGAAGGCTTCTTTGCAGCAGGTAGATGAACACACGATAGAAGGATACAGCGTGCAGCAGTCAAAAAATGTGTGGTCAAAAGATGCAGACCAGGACTATACCATTTATTTCAGGATTGAATTTGACCAGCCTGTTAAAAATTTCGGCGCCTGGAAGAATGACACTGTAATGAACACGAAGCATCTTGAATCTACAACGCCCTCATCAATGGGTTGTTTTGCAGAATTTGATACCAGGGAAAATAATATAGTACAAGTGCGTACCGGTATTTCCTATGTGGATATGGAAGGAGCCCGGCATAATTTACAGGAAGAAATAAAAGACAGGTTTGGATGGAGTTTTGAGGCTGTAGAAAAGTACAATAAAGATACCTGGAATGATCTTTTGAACCGTGTGCGCATTACCTCTGATGATCAAAGAGAAAAGATGCGGTTTTACACAAACCTGTACCGCAGTTTTTGCAGGAATACTTTTAGTGATGCAGATGGAAGATGGGTGGATGCAACAGAAAAAACCCAGCAGGGGGGAAAAGGGTTTGTAGCATTGGGATGCGATGCTTTTTGGAACACCTTCTGGAACCTCAACCAGGTCTGGAACCTCGTTGCGCCGGAATGGTCAAACAGGTGGGTATCTTCACAGTTAGGCATGTACAATGCCAATGGTTGGCTCGCAAAAGGTCCCGCAGGTATGGAATATATTCCCGTTATGGTAGGCGAGCATGAAATTCCTTTATTAGTCAGCGCCTATCAAATGGGCATCCGGGATTATGACGTAAATAATTTATACGCAGCAGTAACAAAAACAGTTAGCGCCTTGCCTGAACATGTTGGCAACGGACTGGCAGGCAACCGGGATATAGAAGCTTTTTTAAAATACAAATTTGTTCCGGCTGATAAAGGCCGCTTTTCAAACACACTGGAATATGCTTTCGATAACTGGACGGTTGCACAATTGGCAAAAGCTTTAGACAAAAAAGAAGATTACACTGTTTTTTCCGAAAGAGGAAGCTGGTGGAAAAACGCGATAGACAGCAGTTCCGGTTATGCAAGGCTTCGCAACAGCAATGGTGCATGGGTTACCCCTTTTGACCCGTATAAATCCGGGGCCAATGAAGAGTACGTTGAAGGTAACGCATGGCAGCTAACCTATTTTGTGCCGCAGGACGTACCGGCATTAATTAAAACTATAGGAAAACAAAGGTTTGTCGGGCGGTTAACCGAAGGGTTTAAAAAAAGCGAACCCTGGCGGTATAATTCTCCCGGGGATCAATATTGGGATTTCCCGGTGGTGCAGGGGAACCAGCAATCCATGCATTTTGCATTCTTATTCAACTGGGCAGGGGAAGCCTGGCAAACTCAACAATGGAGCAGGTCAATCATAGACCGGTACTACGGATTTGGTGCAGCAGATGCATACCTGGGTGATGAGGACCAGGGTCAAATGAGTGCCTGGTTTGTAATGGCGGCCATTGGGCTTTTTCAAACTGATGGCGGCGCAAACGCTGAACCGGTATATGAAATAGCCAGCCCTTTGTTTGAAAAAACCGTTATTGACCTCCGGCATTTATACGGGCGTGGCGGGCAATTTGTTATTGAAGCAAAAAATGCATCGTGGAAAAATAAGTATGTGCAAAAAGCCTTTTTAAATGGCAGGCTTCTTCAGTCGTTCAAATTTCCGGCAAAAGAATTATTAAAAGGCGGGCAATTGATACTTGAAATGGGAGAAAAGCCAAACAGGCATTGGGGATTATAAACAAAGACAATAGGCAGTATATTTCAAGTTTAATAAAAGGAGGCCTATCACCTTCAATTCCTGTTATCAATATCTGCGCTTGTTTACTATCTTTTCCGGGTGCTGATAACATCCACGCCTGTGTCGAATACTCCGGTTTCATCGCCCGTTATTTTATCCTGAATCTTAAGCCGCCATAAAACATTCTGCCGGTTAAAGGCCCCCAAATCAATGAAGCATCAAAATATTTACTGAATGGTTCATCTGCCGCTATAATTGCATTCTTTTGATAAAAATTGGTGAGATTTTCTGCACCGAGATATACATCAACAATTTTATCCTTTCCAAAGCTTTTCGTTACCTGCGCATTCATTATTATGTATGCAGGTGTATGGCCCGGCCGTTGATATTGCCCGGGGTTTACCTGTGTTGAAGGCAACCGCTTCCGGCTGTTATAACTGACGGTATAGTCAAATCTCCATCCGCTGATGCCATATTCAAAGTTTGCGAAAGCCCTGTTTTTTGCTGTAAAAGATTTTTGCAACAGCACGCTATCGTATGTAGTTTTTACATCGAATAAGCGATAGGCTAAGCGCACATTCAATCTTTGCAAAGGCATCAATGATACTTCTGCCTGAAAACTGTTTGAATAAGATTTACCCTGCAGGTTATAAAATTTTATTACACGTGCATTTTCCAGGTCAACAATAACCTGGTTACTAAAATCATTGCGGTAAAAATCAACAGCAGCAGTGGCGGTGCGGTTAAATAAACGGAACTTCTGATCAATGCTAATACCTTTATTCCAGGATATTTCAGGCTTTAAACCATAGGCACCTTTAGTGTATGAAGAAATGATTGCTACGGTTCTGGCACTGGCCAAAACACCATTATTTTCTGCAAAAATATTGGCTGTTCTTTGTCCCCGCCCGGCGCTTATTCTTATAGTTGTTGATTTAAAAGGAGCATAACGAATGTTTAAGCGCGGTGTAGTAAACCATCCGTATAAACTGTTATGATCTTCGCGCAAGCCTGCAACTACATCAAAATTGGTTACTGGCGACCAGGTATATTCAATAAAAGCGCCAGGCACAACTTCGGTACGCTTATAAGCAGCGCTGTCAAGAGCTTCGTCATATTTATCATACAAAAAACTTAATCCTGTCCTGAACTTATGAATAGTTGTATTAATGATGGATTGATAAATAAGGTTTGCGTAAAAATTTTGCTGGTGTGCATTGTATGTTGTAAAGCCAAAATATGAATTTTGCTGATGGTCAAATGCAGACAGCTGCAGCCCTATGCTTTTATATTTTTTCTGCGGAAATACATAACCGAGTTTACCAAAACCTTCGATGCGTTTGGTATTAATGCCAAGCCCGTAATTGTTGGTTGTAAACTTATCGGTTGATGCATCATAATTTACCTGGCCGCCCGTTTTGTTATCATTCAAATATTTAATGCCGAATTGAGACAGGATGCCCTTTGCGTTATCGAAGCTCCACCTGTTTTCCATGGTAATTAAATTGCCGGACGGCAAGTCGCGAAAGCCATCATCATTCATATCAATACTTTTATTGGCCAGGAAATCATCATGTAATAACAAAGCGGTTGACCATTTATCATTTATTTTATGCGAAAGGTTTAGGTTCAGGTCTGTTTTCCCAAAACTATTTACATAAGCATTGGCGAAAACCTTTTCAGCTGAGGCCGGCTTCTTTAATTCCACATTGATCTGCCCGGCTATGCTTTCAAAACCATTCGCAACAGAGCCGGTGCCTTTACTTAGCTGCAGGCTTTCTATCCACGTACCCGGGATATAGTTTAAGCCCTGTGCTATAGCCAAGCCACGAGGACCCGGGAGATTTTCCACGGTAAGCTGTGTGTAAATACCCGCCAGGCCCAGCAACTGGATTTGTTTGGAACCTGTAACGGCATCACTGTAGGCAACATCAACAGCAGGATTAGTTTCGAAGCTTTCACTC
>JAEWJV010000077.1 GCA_023386395.1 Bacteroidota bacterium | reverse complement strand
TCCGGAATTTATTCATTTTTCTGTGCATCTTCCTGTTTCACATCATTGGTAGTTTGCTGTGGTTTTTCATCGTCTTCATGCATCAATTCATGCTGATACTGATCTTTAAGATGATGATATAATGAATGCTTATCTACCAGCAGTGAAGCTATGCTTGCAACAAGACCGGCAAACATTAAATGAAAAATGAGGTTATTACGGTCAGTCATTTCCAAAACGAGGATGGCACAGGTAAATGGCGACCGCGTAACGCCTGTAAGAAAACTTACCATGCCACAAAGAATAATAATATTGGCATCGCTGCTGTTTAAATTAAACCATCCTGAAACCAGCGAGCCTATGCTGGCCCCTGCGCTTAATGCCGGCGCAAAAATACCGCCTGCCCCGCCTGCAGTAAATGAAAAAACAGTGCCTGTTATTCTAAGCACCGGCATATACCACGTTGTATATTTTTCTGAAGTGAATAATGCCTTCACCATTAAATCTTTACCGGAACCAATTGCATCTGCGCTAAAGAAAAAAGCAAAACTGGCAATAAGCAGCGCACAAAATACCAGGTATAAAACATGCTGGTATTGAAATTTAAATGTCGATTTCCATTTCTGTATCAGCAACACAATCCGGCTGGCGTATGCCCCGAAAAAACCCGCTACCGCACCCACAACTATCACCACGCTGAATATCCACCATGAAAGTGTATTGATCTGCGGGTAGCCTAAATATAAATACGACCCTAAAAAGCCCTGCGCCGTTAAACCGGCAATAATAACGGCAGTAAATATGGCCGTTTTAAAATAGCTGAGATGTGTTTTGGTAAGTTCTTCAATAGCAAACACAATACCGCCAAGCGGTGTATTAAAAGCCGCGGCAAGCCCGGCCGCAGCGCCGGTCATTATCATAATACGCTTTGAAATTTTTGGGTACCATGCAGGCAGCCACTCATTCACTTTCCTGAATATGGAACCGGCAATTTGTATGGTGGGCCCTTCCCTGCCTATAATGCCGCCGCCCAAGGTCATAATTAAAGAAGAAATGATCTTTACGAAAATAACAGGAAGGCTCAGCATCTTTTTTATTTTGCTGTTATACCTCGGCGTTGACAATTCAATAGCCGCCATAACCTGTGGAATGCCGCTGCCTTTTGCATAAGGCGAAAACTTTGCAACCACCCACCATGAAATAATAAAGCAAACAGGTGTTATTATAAAGAAAAGCCAGGAATGTGAATGAAATATCCAGCCTCTTATGGATTCAGACAGCGCAAACATTTTTGTATAGAGAACAGCTATCAATCCTGTTATGATTGAAGCGATCCAGAAAGGCACTGCCTGTAGAATATTACTTTTAATGTTTTCATTGCTGATGGCATCAAATGCACGCTTTAGCTTAAGGCGGATATTGGTATAAATCTTCCTGGAAAAATCTTTCATTAATATTTTTACTATTGCAATGTTGGGCAAATTTAACAATATGTGTTTCCATTATCATAATATAAAATCAAATTGATAACATACAGTATTTTTGCGGGCAAATAATTTAAACAATGATAACAGTTGAATTAAACCGGGTGCATGGGGATTATGGTTTTGAAGTAAAAGATGAATACGGACAATCTGTCAAGATAGATAACAGCCCGGAGCATGGCGGGGATAATTTTGGTGTGAGGCCAATGCAGATGGTATTAATGGCGCTTGCAGGCTGCAGCGGCATGGATGTAATATCGATTCTGAAAAAGCAAAGACAGAACGTAATAGATTATAAAACTATTGTGCGGGGTGAAAGGGAAGCCGGTGTTGAACCTTCTGTATGGAAAAAAGTGGAACTTGAATTTATAGTTTACGGAGATGTGGATGAAAGCAAAGCAGAACGGGCTGTGGAATTATCCATCAATAAATATTGCTCCGTAGCTGAAACATTAAGAAGGGCAGGCGCTGATATTAAGTGGAGCGTGAAAGTAGAAAAGAATAATGGTGATGAATAACTGCATTGTGCACCTTGTAAAACTATATATTGAATATTTTCGAAAAGCCTGCAGATTTAATGCCGGCGCTGATTAACATGCCCCGTAATATAAAAATATCAAATCAACAACCAATAAAATGAGCGAGATAAGCAATAAACCAAATGAATTAACAGAAGCAATAAGAATACAAATTGAAAGGACCGGCGAAAAAGAACATTCTGCGCCACTTTATTTAACAAGCAGTTTTTGTTTTGATGAAGCGGAAACCATGCGGGCCGCATTTGCGGATGAAAGGGAAGAAAACATTTACAGCCGTTTTACTAATCCCAACGTTGATGAGTTTATAAAAAAAATGTGTGCACTGGAAGGCGCTGAAGCAGGCTATGCAACAGCATCGGGCATGGCGGCAGTATTCGCATCAATGTTTGCTTTGCTGAAACAGGGTGATCATTTAATATGCTGCAGCTCGGTATTTGGCAGCACACATACAATGGTTACAAAATTTTTACCGCGTTACGGCATTGAAACTACTTTGGTTGATGCGGATGATAAGGCGGCCTGGGAAAAAGCCGTGAAGCCTAACAGCAAGATGTTGTTTATTGAAACGCCAACCAATCCGCAGCTTGAAATTATTGATCTCGAATGGGCGGGAAAATTCGCTAAACAGCATAATCTCATTTATAATGTTGACAACTGTTTTGCCACGCCTTTGCTGCAAAAGCCTATATTATATGGCGCGGATATAATTGTACATTCTGCAACAAAATGGATTGACGGACAGGGCCGCGTTTTAGGTGGTGTTGTTGTTGGCAGAAAAGATTTAATTAAAGACATCTATTTATTCAGCCGCAATACAGGTCCTTCATTATCGCCGTTTAATGCATGGGTGTTAAGCAAAAGCCTCGAAACATTGGATGTGCGTTTACAGCGCCACTGCGAGAATGCAATGAAAGTGGCACAGGCACTAAAACAGCATAAAAATGTGGAGTGGGTGAAGTATCCTTTTATGGAAGATCATCCGCAGTATGAGATTGCAAAAAAGCAAATGAAAGCAGGCGGCGGCATTGTTTGTGTTGAAGTAAAAGGCGGCGTAGAAAAAGGAAGGCAATTCCTGAATAAATTAAAGATGCTTTCTATGACAGCCAACCTCGGCGATACAAGAAGCATTGCATCACACCCTGCCAGCACCACACATTCAAAACTTACAGAACAGGAAAGATTGAATGTTGGCATTACACCCGGTTTAATAAGAATATCTGTGGGACTGGAGTTTGTGGACGATATTATTAATGACCTGAACCAGGCGCTGGACTAATGCCTGGTCTCCGATTTGCTGATAGCTGAATGCTGACATCTGCCTGCTTCATTATTGCAATTTCGCCAGCCACAGCGATGCATTAATAAAAAAGCTGGAATGGTTTTTACCAACAGTATTCCAACCATCATGCAATTTGTTGCCTTTGGCGCCTGTGCCGTCATCAGATGGTGAACTATCGCCAACAACAACTATTCTTCCTTTGCCATAAGTGCTGTAAGCAGCCATAACACGTATATTATTTTGCGGATAATTTTTCATCCAGCATAACCCTTTGGCAGTTGGTGATGAAAGCGTAATAGTTGTGCCATTATTGAATTGCATGAATGTTACTTCCCCCTGCCCGCCCTGTGTGATTGGGTTTTTAACTGCTGTAACATTGGAAGACCTTTGGCTGATATTGGTTTTATAAACAGAAAAGCCAAACGGGTCTTTTTGAATAGTATTATTATTCATTAAATCATTCCATATAGCAGGCGAATCCCAGCCATCATTATTTCGGTCTGAATGATCATGATCTGCTATCATAAACAAGCCGCCGCCATTCTTTACAAAATTTATAATAGCCGATTTTTCATTATTGCTGAAACGGGTATTGGGTTCATCCACAATAAAAACATCATAATACGACAAGTCTTGCGCATTCTTTGAATCGCCATAAGTAATGTGGCCATTTTCCTGTAAGGTTTCTACCGTTTGCTTTTGTTTTACCAATGCAATGCCCCATGATGATAAAGCGCCCGTCCAATAAGTTTCAGGTGTTGTAGTATTTATATTTTCCTGTGCTGGTGTTGGCAACCGCTTTGCAAGGTTATTATCTTCATCAATTACCCAATCTGCATTGCCTGCGGTTTCTGCTTTGGTATTATCAAATAAAAATTTCTTTGCAGTTGTTTTGCCGTTACTGCTTGATTCATCAGCAAAAACCTGTTGCGCCGTATTATTTTCGTTATTGCCGCACGACATAAAAAATATAAAAACAAAAAATAAAACCTGTAACCTTTTCATAATATCCATTCTTATGATAAAATATTTTATTTTGAAGAATACAGCGCACATTAAACATGCTTTCGTGAATAATTTATTATAATTATGTTTAATTGTGTATCCTGCGGCAATTTAAAGCAATACTTAACGGATGGCTATAATTCCTCCATACTTAAAACCTGGCGATACAATCGGCATGATTTGCCCTTCCGGCTGTATGCCGCTTGAAAAAATGCAGCGTTGCATTGATACATTGCATCAATGGGGATTTAAAGTTAAACGTGGAAAAACATTAGGTGCACAATGCAGTTATTTTTCAGGCACCGATAAAGAACGGCTGGAAGACCTGCAAATCATGCTGGATGATGAAAACATAAAAGCCGTTTTTTGTGCAAGGGGCGGTTATGGTTTAAGCAGGATAATTGACGATGTCAACTTCAAAAAGTTTGTACAACATCCTAAATGGATCATCGGTTACAGTGATATAACCCTTCTTCTCTCCCATGTTTATTCAAACTATAACATTGCTTCACTA
>JAEWJV010000066.1 GCA_023386395.1 Bacteroidota bacterium | reverse complement strand
TTTTACAAATGATGAAAATCAAATTAGAAAAGAATTTCAATACTTAAAATCACTCCAGTCAAAACTGTCAACTTCCAATTGTCAACTGTCAACGCTTTCTATGGGCATGACGGCTGATTATACAATTGCCATTGAAGAAGGCAGCACAATGGTACGTGTGGGAAGTTTGATATTTGGAGAAAGAAAACCAACTGAGTAATTGAGCCGGAATTTTCATCAGTTGAACTTTAAATAAATAATATCCCCCAAGTTTGACGATTCACGATTGATGCAGCGCACCATTAATTTTTTTCTTTCAACGGCTTCATGCTGCTTCCTTCCTTATCATATATAGGTTCCGGCCTCGGCGCCTCACCATCTTTTAAAGATTGGTTAAACAGTTTTGGAACATGTACCCATTTACCATTCTGCCATTTAAATGCCTCGTAATCGCCATCGGGGATAAGTGTGAATTTTTTTTGCGGCTGGTTACTTTCGCTAATCAAATGATCGAAGACAACCATATCCAGTTCAGGATCATATACAAGCCTTGCCCGTGCATCTTTCTGGTATTCGAGCAGAAAACGGTCAACAGGTTGCGCTGCTTTCAATTCATCATCTTTATAAGTAAAATAATGGCCGCCGAAAACCGGTTCGCCTGCTGCATTAAAAGTTAATACTTCAAGCCATTTGCGTGTGCTGGCCATATCGTTATCATCATAGCCAAACAACGTATAATATTTTTTTCCCTTGAATTCTTTTTCAATGATGTTATAATAAATAGCGCCTATCCAGTTTTTGTTTGTGCGGATTGAATCCGTTGGCACGGAAGCATAATCAGACACATCAAACAAAGGAAATAATTTGAGCGAGCCATCTTTTGTTCTCATTTGAATGGCGCCTTCCTGGCGGTAATAACTTTCATCGCGCCGTAACTGCCAGGTAAAAATCCTGAAGCTGCTGTCCGGCGCATATAAACGCGATATTGTAATTAATGAATCGAAAGGATATTGAAATGAATGTGGCGTTTTTAATGCTGCTACAAACCGGCGGATAAAAATGCTGTCGAAATAAAACCTGTTTTCGGCCATAGAATCATAGATCATGCGCTTTGCATAAAACGCAAGGCTGTCTTCCTGCTTTTGCATGGAAGTAATATTTTCTGCATTTACCTGCGCTTTAACGATTGCACCTGTAAAGCAAAAAAGAAGAATTAAAATATAACGGAACATGATTACGAAAATACAATGATCATAACGGTTAAGCTGCTGTGAATGGTATGCGGTTTAAAATTTAGTGTTTTATTAATGCGGAAAAGCCATTGCAAAATCAAGAAGGGAATTAAAACGCAGGTCAATTAGTTCATTGGGAAAAGGAACATCCGGGTCTGTTGATGGAATAAACACGGAATATATGCCGGCATTACGTGCAAAACGCATATCGCTTAAAGTATTGCCCACCATGATGCTTTTGGAAAAATCAATTTGCGGGAATTCTTTTTTTGCCTCCAAAGCCATACCGGGATTAGGTTTGCGGTTTGGGCTGTCATCATTCATATCTGCACAATAATATATCTTATCGATACGGCCACATTGATTGTGCAATTCTTCTGTCATGTAAGCATGAATGCCATGCAAATCTTCCAGCGTCATTAGCTGTTTGGCAACACTGCGCTGGTTGGTGACAACGATCATTAAACCAAAAATGCCCGACAGGATTTTTATAGCTTCCTGCGCGCCTTCCGAAAAAATAAAGCCATTAACATTTAAAACATAATCCCCTTTTTTTTCAACGTTAATAACACCATCGCGATCGAGGAAAAGCGTCCAGGTTTTATCAATCTTATTCAAATCCATGTTTAGCGTTTCAAAGTTTAAGCGTTTCCAAGTTCTTTTTGCGCACGTTCATAATCTTCAGGAATGCCTATGTCTATAAAATACCCATCCTGCTCCAGGCCATACATTGTATGTTCTTCATAAAACTTTTCAAGATAACCTGTTTCAAAAGAAAATTTTTCAGGCAACTGCCTGTTTAAAAAAAATTCAACATTCAGCATATATAAACCACCGTTTATTAAACCGCTTTTATAATATTTCTTTTCGCAGAAATTTTTAACAGAGCCGTTTTCATTCAACTCAACAACACCATAACGGCTGAAGTTCATCATTGGCTTTAAAGCCAATGTACACTCCGCTTTTTTTTGCGAATGAAAATTTTTTAAAGCGGGTATATTGGCTTTAAATAATGTATCGCCATTGGTTACAAACACATTTTTACCGTTTACTTTTTCACATGCTTTTTTAATAGCGCCACCCGTGCCGAGAGGTTCTTTTTCTATTGAATAGTGAAACGTGAATGGCGAGTAGCGGGTAGTGAGTTGTTCCAGATATGTGATGATGACCTCATGCTTATAGCCTACTGAAAAAATAAACCGGGTAATGCCTTGTTGTTGAAAATAATCAATTACATAATTTAAAAATGGTTTGCCGTTTACAGGCGCCATACATTTTGGAAGATCCGATACCACACTGCGCAACCTTGTGCCTAAACCACCGGCGAGAATAATAAGAGAATCTAAGCCTCCATCTCCTGAAGGGGTGCTGTTAGCAGCGTAAATATTTTTATCCATCGTTTTATAAACGTATTTGGTTGTATTATGCGACCTTAAAATAACTTCCTTCAGGGCCGGGGCTATGGGAATAGTTTTTGTTCTACCAACTGGCAAATAATATGGCCTATCAGAATGTGGC
>JAEWJV010000050.1 GCA_023386395.1 Bacteroidota bacterium | reverse complement strand
GCCTGGGGCCGCGTTGAAATGCCCTGGCGCTTATGGCAGCCTGATGAAGACAGCAACCCGGTTGATTCGGCTAAGGCGGGCAAACTTAATCCGCATGTAAAAGAAAGTATGGAGATGGCGCAGCGGTTAAGCAAACTGGATATTCCTGTTATATTATCTGCATGGTTTCCGCCGCAATGGGCTGTTACCGGAAAACTTCAACTAAGAAAACAACCGGATGAAGAATGGGGTAATCCGCTTGATCAAAATAAAGCACAGGAGATTTACAAGTCAATCGCAGACTACATACAATATCTAAAAGATGCTTACGGCGTTGAAGTAAAATTATTCTCTTTTAATGAATCAGACCTGGGCATTAATGTGCGGCAAACAGGAGAGGAACATGCGAAACTTATTAAAGAATTAGGTGCTTATTTTCAATCGCGTGGTTTGCAAACAAAAATGTTATTGGGCGATAATTCTGATGCCACTACTTATTCATTTGTTTATCCTGCAATGAATGATGCTGCAACGCATCAGTATATCGGTGCTATATCTTGTCATTCATGGCGCGGATGGAGCGATACTACTTTGCAAAAATGGGCAGATGCAGCCACCAAAATGAACCGGCCTTTATTCATTGGCGAAGGCAGCATAGATGCCGCGGCCTGGGCTTATCCTAAAATATTTGAAGAACAAATTTATGCACTGGAAGAAATTAATTTATATGTGCGGCTGCTTAACATCTGCCAGCCGGTGAGCATTCTGCAATGGCAGTTAACATCAGATTATTCACCGCTGAAAGGTGGCGGCATTTTCGGCAATAATGATGCGCTGCAGCCCACACAACGCTTCTGGAATTTAAAACAACTGGCTTCAATTCCACCAAATATTGCGGCTATCCCGGTTACATCAAACAAAAAAGATATAACGTGTGCGGCACAGGCAGATGCGAGTAAAAATATGTATGTTGTTCATCTTGTAAATAACAACGCAGCGAGAATGGTTACAATAAAGGGATTCCCGGCTTCTGTTAAAAAATTATCTGTTTACGTTACAAGTAAAACAAAGAATATGGAGGAAGAAAAACCTGTTGCAGTTGTAAACGGGCAGGCAACATTCCTGCTGGATGCTGTTAGTTATGCTGTTGTAAAAACAAATTGAATTACTTAGTAAGTAAGTCATCAAAAAATTGGGAAAAAGATTCAATTCCTATCATCCTATAAATGCGGAACCAAGCATTGCAAATACCATTGCAAGTGCATAAAAGCATAATATTATAATTAAAAGGATTCCCCAGAATTTTAAGCAGGATTTTAAGTTTTTAAACGAATCATTAAGGCTTATCTGGTCGTTATTTTTTACTGCAATTTGCATTTTAGAAGCAAAATTGAAAAGATAATAACTTGGAAAAAAATAAAGCAGCGCACACAGCACAAACCACACTGTAAAAAAAGCGGTGCCTACACTTCCCATCGCATTCAATTCGCTGTCGGCCCTGGCAAGCGATGCAAAAAAAGAACCCGAAAACACGCCTGTGAGTACAAGCAATCCGCAAATAATGAACCCTATAATTGAAAGAAACTTTGCCCATTTTGCCGCTTCCATCAAATAAGGTGTATTGCCATTATCAACCTGTAATAAGAAATTATTGTGTATAATATTTTCGTCCATAAAAGTTTGTTTTAACTAAACGTTCAGGAATTAAAAGTACATAAACATTCATAACATTATGCCTCTGGTGCAGCACTATTGTTTAAAGGCATTTCTATAATAAAGGCTGAGCCTTTGCCGGGCTGCCCTGCAGCGGTTATAGTGCCATTATGGTTCTCCACTATTTTTTTACATATAGCAAGCCCGATACCCGTGCCCGAATATTCGCTTTTACCATGCAGGCGCTGAAATAATTTAAAAATATCGGCGGCATATTGCTGCTCAAAACCAATTCCATTGTCCTGAACGGTAATGCGTATAAATTCTTTTTTGTCTTTATTAATAAAATTGGCTGTTTCAATTTTTATCTCAGGATTTACATTGCTGCGACTATATTTTATAGCATTTTCAATAAGATTGGAAAAGAGTTGATGAAATTGCAGGCGATGCACTTTAAGCGTGGGTAATTGGTTATATATAATAACAGCCTGTTTTTCCCCGATAGTTTCTGAAAGATCTTTTTTTACATCCTGTATAAGTATGTTTAAGTCTGTTGGTTCAAGCACCATTTGCGCAGTGCCGGCCCTTGAATAATTCAGCAGCGAATCAATGAGTGTTTGCATCCTGTTTACCGATAAAATTATCCTGTCAAAATAATTAGCCGCTTCAGGGGAAAAGTTTTCTTTTTCCCTGCTTAAAATAATATTGCTGAATGTTCGTATTTTTCTTAATGGTTCCTGTAAGTCATGGCTTGCCATATAGGCAAACGAATCAAGTTCTTTATTTATGCGCTGCAACTCCTCATTATGTTTTTCAATTTTTTCAGCATACTCTTTCAATGTATCTTCTGTAAATTTTCTTTCGGTAAGGTTGCGTGTAACTTTTGTAAAGCCAAGAACATTACCGTCATCATCGTGCAGGGCGGTTATTACTATATATCCCCAAAAAACCGATCCGTCTTTTCGCAGCCGCCAGCCCTCATGCTGGGCCTTTCCATTTAGGGTAGCTTCCTCTAGCAGCGATTCGGGCAGGTTTTTATTTCTGTCTTCCTGCCGGTAAAACAGCCGGAAATTTTTTCCGATAATTTCCTGTGCAGTATAGCCTTTTATTTTTTGTGCTCCTTTATTCCAGTTTTGAATAAAACCTTCTTTGTCAAGCAGAATAATGGCGTAATCTTCTATCTCGTTTACCATAAACTGGTATTGCCATTCTGTAAGCTTTATCATTTTGTTCGCTTTTTCAAGCTGCAAATGAAGTGTATGATTATTCGGGCTGGTGGGCGAAGGTTTTATTAATTCGAAAAAGTTTTTGATAAACTTTGTTTCAACTTCAGTGATAAACAGGTCTGCTTCGGTTAAAATGTTTCCGATTAATACTGCATCTTTTGTGTAACCGCTGATAAATTGCCGGAAAGCATTACGCTGTACAAAGCTTAACAGGCTAATGTCTTCTATCGAAATTTGTTTTGAAATAAGAAAAGATGAGTGCTGTCTCAGCCATTCCTTTATATACAATTGTATATAGCGGCTCACAGTATTTTCAACACAGGCATTCAATAACTCATGCGTATTCCTGAATAAAATTGAGACCAGTTCTTCTTCGCTTATATTCAGGTGGTTTAACAGTGGCAGCTTTGTTTTCCTGGCAACGTCCAGCTGTGCCCTGGTAAAAGCTTCCGCCTGGTTCTCCAAAAGATATTTAGCATATTGGGGAAGATATTCGAAGCCTGGATTTGTATCGTGTGTAAATAACTTATCTATGCCCGCTGACGTTTTTTCTGAAGTCATATTTATATATTCCTGTAACAGGAGAATATGCAATTTACATATTTGGATTAATGTAAGGAATATCAATGTAGTTATAGCTAATTGAAACACCTGATCAATTTATCCTGATCTCCGGCGGTGCAGTTCTTATCATGCCTGGGTAGCCCGCTTATATTTTAAGCCTTGGGGTTGGCGGATCTCATTCTTTACAACAGGCTGCTGAATAATATTGGTACTAAATTCTATTTTTAAAACCGGTCCAGTCTTATGCCAAGCCCCGGCTCATCAGCAACAGTAACAACGCCGTTATTATATGTTAAGCCGGCAGCAATATCTTCTTTCAATAATAACGTCCCATCCATATCAACAAAATCCAGTTGCGGCAGGAATTGTGCAATGGCAGCAGAGCCAACCGTGCATTCATTCATGCTACCCATCATTATCTTTAGATTAAGCTGCCTTGCTTTTTCAATCATGCGCAATGCCGGTGTTATGCCGCTGCATTTTACCAGCTTTATATTAATACCATGAAAATGGCCAACACATTTTTCTACATCATTTTCAAATACACAACTTTCATCGGCCAACAATGGGAGAGGAGATTGCTTGTACAAAATTTTCATATCATCCCAGGCCTCTTTTGCCAACGGTTGTTCAACCAGTTCAACACCCAAATCTTTTAATACAGGAATCTTTTCAAGCGCTTCGTTTAATTGCCAGCCCGCATTGGCATCCACACGAAATATTGCATCTGTGTGTTTGCGTAAGGCTTCTATTGTTGCAATATCATTTTCAGCGCCTACTTTTATTTTATACACCGGCCAGGGCTTGCACTGCATTTTTTCAATCATCTTATCTATGGAATCAATGCCCAATGTATAATCGCAGACAGGAATATTTGCCCACGTTGTATTCCATAGTTTATATAAAGGCTGGTTACGCATCTTGCCAAACAAATCCCAGGCAGCCATATCTAATGCGCAAACAAGAAAGGGATTATCCGGAATAAGATGATGGAGGTAATGCCAGTAACGGTCGGGTGCAGTAAAAGCAAATTTTTCAATCATTGTTTTTTTCTTTTCAATGTCTTCTATCATTTGCTCAACCGTAATATTATAATAGGTAATGGCAGGTGCTTCACCATAACCAACAAGATTGCCCAATTGCAAGGCAACAATTAAAGAAGGCTGATGCGTTTTTGTTCTTCCACCGGAAATGGTGAATGGATATTCAAACGGCAGTTCTGTTTTTTTATAATGAAGTTTCAATTTATCGAGTTTTCAATATTGATTTAATATGCGTGTTACTTCTTTTGGCGCAGGAGATTTGTAATTGCCTGTTTAACCAGCTTTGTTTAAATTATCCTCATTCATTGCCAATGCCGCAATATAACCATCCGTCCATGCATTTTGAAAATTGAAGCCACCTGTTACTGCATCAATGTTTAACACCTCACCTGCAAAATAAAGGTTTGGTAAAACTTTACTGCGCATGGTTTTAAAATCTATTTCCTTTAAATCGATCCCGCCCGCTGTAACAAATTCTTCTTTAAAAGTGCTTTTGCCTTTAATAGTAAAACTGCATTGGCAAAGTTGCTGCGCCAGCTGCTGCAACTGTATTTTGGAAACATAAGCCCATCTTGCTTGCATATCGATGGATGCCGCCTGCACAAGGCTTTCCCATAAACGGTTAGGAATTGTAAAAGGTGATTTAGCAACGATAATCTTTTGTGGCTGTTGTTCTTTCAGCGATTTTAATTGTTGAAGAACCGATTCAACATCTTCATCGGGTAACCAATTTACAATTAATGTGAATGCATAATTCTTATCATGTAAAATGCGGGCGCCCCATGCAGATAATTTTAAAATAGCCGGGCCGCTCATACCCCAATGTGTAATCAGCAAAGGGCCTGATGAACGCAGTTTTGTATCTTTTATATACACCGATGCATTGGCTACTATACCGGGCAAATGAATGATGCGCTCATCTTTGCAATTAAAAGTAAACAATGATGGAACGGGCGGTCTAATTGTATGACCGAGCTGCTGCAGCAATTTCCACATAGCAGGGCTGCTGCCTGTTGCAACGCAAAGCTTCTTTGCCGTGAAAATATTTTGCATTGTTTGTAATTGCCAGTTATCAGCATTATGTTGAATTGACAATACGTTTTCGCCTGTAAATAATTGTATGCGCAATGATTGTTGCAGGTGGATAAAACAATCAATAACAGCCTGCGAGGTATTGGCTTGTGGAAACATGCGGCCATCATCTTCTTTCTTTATCAATACACCATGTTGCTGAAACCATTTAACCGTATCTGCTGCCGCAAATGTGTGAAATGGCCCGCGTAATTCTTTATTGCCACGCGGATAGTAGTTTGTCAATTCGTTTGCATCAAAACAGGCATGTGTAATATTACAACGGCCACCACCGGAAATACGCACTTTGGAAAGTACTTCTTTTCCTCTTTCAAGTATGGCAATTTTTAGCGAAGCATTTTTTTCGGCCAGGTTGATCGCTGTAAAAAAACCTGCTGCGCCACCGCCAATAATTATTACATCAAACTGATGCTGCATAGCTGCGAAGATATTGCAGGCACACATTGTATGCACAATAAAAGCAGGCATTAGCGCCTGCTTTTATAATTTACAATTATGAAAATAAAACCAATTTTACGATTGCATTTCCTTATAGTATTCTTTATCGTAAGCCTTAATAATGGCTTTTACAAGGCGGTGACGAACCACATCTTCCTCATCCAGCTCAATATGCGCAATGCCATTGATGTTTTGAAGAATGCGTATGGCTTTATCC
>JAEWJV010000029.1 GCA_023386395.1 Bacteroidota bacterium | reverse complement strand
CTCTTACACCCTGTGATACAGCGCCGTCAAATATGCCACTGTTTCCAATTAATGAATAAGCGCTTAAATATTGAAAAGGAGCAAGAACAGGATTACCATTTGCATCTTTAATATATGGCAATGCGCCGCTTTCGCCGTAAGAACCGCGTATTTTTAAATTATCAAGCCATGCAATGTTTTGCATGAATTTCTCTTCAGAAACGCGCCATCCTGCAGAAAACGCCGGGAACAATTGATAACGCTTACCGGGCGCAAACACAAAATGTCCATCGTAACGTCCGGAGGCTTCAAATAAATATTTATCATCAAAACTATAGGCGAGCCTGAAGATAGCGCCCCTTTGTTTTAATTCGCTTGACGAACCATAGTTGGTAATATCATTGGCATTGGAACTGCCATTGTTTAATTCAGGAATGTTTACATTAAAGTTTACACGTTTTGCACCAAAATTGGAGAACCTGGTATTGCGTACTTCCAATACTACAGTTGCACCTATATTGCTTTTGCCAAAACTATTATTATAGTTTATATATCCCTGGTAAGTAAGCGCCTGAACCTGGCTGTTATAAACTTCATAAGAAGGCTTTTGCGGGCCATCTGAACCTATCTGTGAAATAGTATATGGACTGGTAGTTGTATCGGTAACAGCATAATAAGGTATAGGCGTTAACCAGGTTTTTTGAGTGCGGCCATCAGGATCATTATAGTCATAACTAAATACGGCTTTTAAACTCAGGCCTTTTATCGGAAGCTGCTGTTCAAGGCTTATTTGTGTTAACATAATTTGCCTCAGGTCTTTGGTATAACCACTGCTGAATATATTACCATAAGCAGTGCGGCCAATGTAAGAACCCCATAAACCATTAGAGAATAATACAGGCGCTACCGGTGGTGTGCGGTATACCTGGTAAAATATGCTGCCTGCAGAAATACCTGGAAAGTTTCTGTCTTCCACTCTTCCGTTTAAACCAATGCCCAGTTTCGTAGAATTGGTAACCTGTATATCAACATTCGATGTAAGGTTATAACGTTTAAAATTAGTGGGACCCCACATGCCATCCTGCGTTAAAAATCCAAGCGCTCCAAAAAATTTTACTTTATCTGTTCCGCCCGATACAGAAAGATTATGCGACATCATGGGTGCATTTTTATTAATAAGTGTATGCAACGGGTCATTTACAGGATATAAATCCGGGTCGGAACCATCTTTAAATTTTTGCAGTGCATAATCACCGTAAACAGGCCCTGTATTCTCATTAGCATTGGCTGCATTACGCAATGAAGCATATTCATAAGAGTTGACCATGTTTGGCAACTGCGCAGGATTTTGCCAGCCATAATAACCATTATAGGTTAGTTGCGGTTTGCCGCTGGTACCGCGTTTGGTAGTAACCAATATTACTCCATTAGCACCGGCAACGCCATAAGGTGCTACGGCGGCAGCATCTTTTAATATGGTAAAACTGGCAACACTATTCGGATCAAGCTGCTGAAAACTACGCGGCACACCATCCACAATTACCAACGGTGCAGTATTGCCCGTGGTGCTAAAGCCGCGTATTAAAATGGTTGAACCATCATAGCCTGGTTCACCACTGCCCTGCTTAAAAAGGACACCTGCTACACGGCCGCCCAATGCATTGCTGATGTTGGCGACCGGCGTACTTTTTATCTCATCGCCTTTAAGGCTTGATACAGCAGCGGTAAGCGATGTTCTTTTTTGCGTACCATAACCCACCACCACCACATCACTCAACACACTGTTTTCTCCTATTAACTGCACTGTTATTTCACCGTTTTCAGGTATGGCAACTTCCTGCGTTTTGAAACCGATATTCGATATTACCAATACAGCAGTTTTATCGGGTACTGAAATGGTGAAATGCCCGGTGCTATCGCTGATGGTGCCGGTATTTTTATTTTTTACACGAATACTGGCATCGGCTACCGGCATATTCTTTTCATCTACAATAACACCCTTTACCTGCACAGGTGATTGCGCATAAGTATTTAAGTATGAGCAAACAAAAAAAAGTAATAAAATTCGTTTCAGGTAAAGCAGCTTAGCATAATTGAGGATAGTGATATTTCTTGGCATAAGCAAAAGATTAGTATTCAAAATAACAGTTAACAGCAAGCCTTTTAAATGGATATTTTATTTAAAAAGATGGATTATTTTTTGGTGCAAAAAGCAAATGCCAATAAGTGTAAGAACTACATAATGCTATTTTACTTCATCAGGATATTGCGCTGAAACGCCTGTAAACACTAATAACTCTTATTCCTGTTGCGGTATTCTTTTGGCGAAACGTTCATAAGTTTTGAAAACATTCTTGAAAAATAATATTGATCTTCTATACCAAGGCTAAATGAGATTTCTTTGATGCTCATGTTGGTAAAAAGTAAATACTGGCAGGCCTTTTGAATTTTAAGATGATTGAAATAATCTATGGGAGAATACCCTGTTTCATTTTTAAAGACAGTTGAAAAATGTGACACCGAAAGATTGGAAGTATCCGCCAGGTCGCATAAGGCAAGCACCTCCCCTAATCTCTGCTTCATAAGTTCTATTGCAGTAGAAACCGCATTGAGTTTATTGGTTTGTGTGCCATTAAATTTTTCTTCATATAATAAGGAAGACAGGAAATGGTAGAAAATCATATTTACATAACGCAATGTGTCGTCGCTGTATCCCCTGTCCAGTTGTTCGTAGATATCTTCAAAAAGCTGTATCCGGTTTTCATTATATGCGAGGTATGGTTTATAATCTTTTGAATGCTTTATTATGAGTTCAACAATATGTTTGGCAAGCGTGCCGTTAAAATGTACCCAGTAAATTGTCCATGCATCTTCTTCATCAGCGGCATAAATATGCGGTTCATTGGCCGGTATGGTTATATATTGAGAAGGCTCGATCAGTATTTGTTTTCCATTTATCTCCACCCAGCCGTATCCTTCCACACAATAAATAAGAATGTGCTGGTTGATACCCTTTTCCCGCTCTACAT
>JAEWJV010000010.1 GCA_023386395.1 Bacteroidota bacterium | reverse complement strand
ACCTTGAATGGAAAGAATTGCTGGAAGAAGAAGGTGTAAAAGTATTGCTGGGCATACCCAATATGAAAGTGCATGCCAAGCTTTGCGTTATAAGCAAGCGCAGCAATAAACAAACCATTCAATATGGTTTTGTAAGCACGGGAAACCTCAACGAAAAAACAGCAAAGGTTTATGCAGATGCCTGTGTGCTTACCAGCAACAGGAATGTAATGGCCGATATTAACCGTATTTTTAAATACCTTGAAAACCCTTCAAAAATTAAATACCTGAACAGTTGTAAAACGCTGATGGTTTGTCCAACATCCATGCGACAGCAACTAACGCAGTTAATTAATACGGAGATAAAAAATGCAAAAGCAAAAAAGAAAGCTTCTATTACTTTAAAGGTTAATTCTTTAAGCGATCCGCAACTGATATTACAACTGTATGAAGCGGCCGATGCAGGCGTAAAGCTCAACCTTGTTATTCGCGGTATTTGCTGCGCAAAGCTGAAGCATAAAAAATGGCATCATCATGTAAAAGCCATAAGCATTGTAGATGAATACCTGGAACACGCACGCATGCTTATTTTTGAAAACGGCGGCAGGGAAAAGTTTTTTATATCATCTGCCGACTGGATGATACGCAACCTCGATCACCGCATTGAAGCGGCTATACCCATAAAAAACAAAGCGCTTTGCCAGGAGATAAAAGATATACTTGATATTGAGTTGAAGGATAATGTAAAGGCCCGCATTCTGGATAATAATTTAGACAACAATTATGTGAAGACAACGGGTAAAAAAGTCCGTTCGCAAATTGAAATTTATAATTACCTCTATAAAAAAATAAGGCCGGTAAAACCGGTGGTAGCAAAACCCATTCCCGAGGTACAGGAAATCGTGGTGTAAGTGGTGTGGTTAAGATTTAAGGAAACAATAAGATGGCACCGGTAAGGCAGTTTTCATTCAACAGATGGATAGTTCGGGGGCAGGTATTAAAGCCGGTAAAGCCGTAGAACATGCGGCTTTTGTATTTTACGAACCATGCGCTTAAGCGCCATATTAAAAAAATTGAAGACGAAATTTTTGTTTTCTTCGGGCAGCTTGGCACTTAATAGTTCAAGTATATCAAAAAATTTTATGCTAATTCTTTATTAGCTTTTTCCGTTTAATCCATTTCACAATTTCATACCACATTACAAATACAAATGCAATCAATATGCTTATCGCCAGGTTAGCTATCCCGATTGGTTTGAATTTAAAAAGGCCGGCTACAGGAGTAATATAAATCATGCAGGCCGTTAATACTATCGTGATACCTGTAACTAACGGAATCAACACATTTTTGTAGCGCAGCGTAAACCATACAGAATAAAAGAATGACCTGTTTACAAAAGTTTGAAAAATATTGGCGCTTATTAAAGCAACAAACACCATAGTGCGTGTGCTGTTTTCATCCAGGCCCATATAAACTGCATATTGATAAACAAGCAATACACCTGCAGTAATCATTAAGCCCTGTATAATACTCGTCATTAATTCATTCCAGTTAAAAAAAGTTGTGGTAAAGGGACGGGGCTTTTGCAGCATGGTATTCTTTTCTGCTGGTTCATTTTCATAAATAATGGAGCAGGTGGGTCCCATTATAAGTTCCAGGAAAATAATATGCACCGGAGAAAGGATGTTGGGATATATCCATCCCAATGCCAGCGGTATAAACACCGTTAATATAATCGGGATATGAATTGATATAATATATTGGATGGCCTTTTTAAGATTAGCATATATCTTTCTTCCCATGGCAATAGCATCTGCCATTTTAGACAAATCATCATCGGCCAAAATAAGTGAAGCAGCCTGCTTTGCAATTTCAGTTCCCCTGTTGCCCATGGCAATACCAATATGTGCTGCTTTAAGTGCAGGGCCATCATTCACACCATCTCCTGTCATAGCCACAATTTCCTGGTTGGCCTTAAGGGCATTAATCACTTTCAGCTTGGCATCCGGATACATTCTTGCAAAGATGCTAATATCTTCTATCCTGTTATTTAAACCCATTTTATCCATATTCATAAGCTCATTGCCTGTAATGGTTTTATCATATCCTTTGAAGCCGGTTTCCTTTGCTATTGCAGCGGTGGTAGCGGTGTTATCGCCCGTAATTATTTTTACTTTTATACCTGCTTTATAAAAGGCATCAAAAACAGCATGCATATTTTTTTTAGGCGGATCGTAAAACGCAACCAGGCCGGAAAACAGGAAAGGGAAAGCTTCCTGTTCTGCCGGAAAATCATTCCCTTCAAAAGCTGAAGTGCCTACGCCGAGCACCCGGTATCCTTTCGAAGAAAAATCAGCTAAAGCATTGTGTATTTTTGTTCTTTCTTCATCTGAAAGTGATGCATGTTTTATAATAGCTTCAGGCGCCCCTTTTACAGCAATAATCCTGTTTCCGTTTTTATCCTGAAAAATATGCGTCATCATGGGCGGTTGCCCGCCAAGCGGATATTCATGAATCATCTTAAAAAAAGGCCGTTCATCCGCTGAAAAATTAATTGCATATGCTTCATGCAGTGCTTTTTCCATAGGATCGAAAGGCGCCGGTTCGCTTGCCCACATAGCATTTCTAACTACCTGTTTAGCGGCTTCATCCAAAGCGTTTATTGCGGAAGTATTATTGTTAATTAATGCATATACACCTGCAAGTGTCATCCTGTTTTCAGTTATAGTGCCTGTTTTATCTGTGCAAATCACTGTAGCGCTTCCTAATGTTTCTACAGTCTTCATTCCTTTTACTATTATACCCATCTTCATCAGCCGCAGGGCGCCCAGCGCCATGAAGGTGGTAAACGCCACAGGAATTTCTTCCGGGAGAATGCTCATCGCCAGCGTTAAAGCTTTCAGCAGGCTGTCAACAATATTGTGGGAATTAAGAAAGTTTAAGACCCATACGATTATAAACACAACCAGGCCTGTAATAACCATTTTCCTAACGAAGTTGCCTATTTGTTTTTCGAGGGGAGTTTTTTCGGTTTTAATTTCATCAACCGTCTTGCCAATTTGTGCCAGCCTGGTTTGATTTCCTATGGCATTCACAATTATAACACACATTCCGCTAAGTGCAATAGTGCCCTGGTAAACCACCGGTTTTTCCTCTGCACTTTTATATACGGGTAATGATTCGCCGGTTAAAACAGATTCGTTTACAGAAAAATCGTTGGAGTATACCAGTTGCCCATCAGCAGGTATGGAAGAACCTTCTTCAATAATAAGATAATCTCCCATCACAAGGTCTTTCGTTTGTATTTGTTGTGTTATACCGTCACGTACCACTTTACAATGCGGCTGTGTATAAGATTGAAGTTTACCAAGTGCTGTTCTGCTTCTGTTTTCCTGGTAAATGGAAATAATAGCTACGAGCAAAATGGAGATGGCGAGAAAAACAGCGTCGCCTGTGTTACCGCTTAAAAAATAAATGGAAGAAGCCGCCAGCAGTAATATCACCATAGGTTCTTTAGCGAGGCCTTTAAGCGTATGCAGCAATTTACTTTCCTCTTTTACTTCCACAGTATTAGCCCCATATTGCTGCCTCGCCTGTGCTACTTCATCATGCGTAAGGCCTTTTATATTTAAAACATCTTTGGTTACCATATATTATGTTTTGCAGTGGGCAGTTGGTGTCTTTCTGCGTTAAACATCACTCATACTACTGATATTTATTGTTCGTTCACGTTGAATTAAAATAATGTATACCCCTTATTGAGGTTTTAACCTAATCTCCCTCCCCCGTATTCTTAAGCTTCATCAATAAAGTGTAAGCACCCTTTGTTACAATTTGTTTGCCTTTAAATAAAGTTGCATTTTTTATTTCAACAAACCCTTTTTCACTGATGCCGGTTGTTACCGGCACCATTTCAAATTTGTTATTGCCGGTAAGAACAAACAAATAATTCTTCGCTTCAAAATTTACAACTACATCTTCAGGCACAGCAAAAACTTTTACATTATTCTCCTCAATATCTGCATTCATGTACATGCCTGGCAACAAATTTTTATCGAAATTTTTAAAATGACAATGCACTTCAACAGTTCTTTCAGAAGATATGTCTTTGCTGATGAGAATGATCTCACAATCATAACGCCTGCCAGTATCATTATTAGTATATGCCGTTAAATGCTGGCCTATTTTCAGCTTGTTAACATCCTTCTCAAAAACTTTTAAGTTAAGATGAATATCATCAGGGTTTATCAATTCAAATAAAACATCCGGCGGATTTACATACTTCCCGATGTTTACATCAACCTTTGATACAAAACCATTGATAGGCGAATACACGTTAATGGTCTTTGAAATATTATCAGCATTCAATTGTTCAGGATGAATATTAATAAGTTTTAGCTTTTGTGCCAAAGCATTCAAAGAAGTCCTGCTGCTGTTATATTTCAATTGCGCCTGCTGAAAACTTTTATCACTGGCCGCTTTGCTTTTATTAAGCTCTTTTTGCCTGTTGTAATCCGCTTCATCATATACGAGCTGAGATTTTGTGTTGAGATATTCCTGCTGCATCTGTATATACTGCAAATCTTCCATCACAGCAATCGCTTCTCCTTTACTTACATGCATACCCGGCAGTAATTGAGTTGATTTTAAATAACCGCCCAAAGGCACGCTTACCGAAACTATGTTTTGTGGCGGCACATCAATGCTGCCATTTACTTTTATAATGGATGATAATTGCTGCTGTTGCAATGTATCGGCCTGCAACTGCGCGGCCTGCATCTGGGCATCGGTTAACACCACGATATTACCCGTTGAATCAGGCAAAACTGCTTTTGTTTGCTCCTGCTGTTTTGTGCTGCTGTTGCAGGCAATAAAGAATATTGATATTAATATGATAATTACTTCTGTTTTCATTTCTTTTGGTTTGAAACATAATAGTTGATATAAATAACGCTTTCATTCAAAGCCTGCACGGCCTCCAGATAATTGTTTTGAATACTGATGGCTTCATTGGTTAATACAACCCAATCGAGATAATTAATATCGCCATCAATAAACTGGAGGTTGGCCGTTTGCATAATGATATCGGCATTATGCAGCGCTGTTTGCAGGTAATAATTTACCGCCCGCAAATTGTTGTTGTACTGTATTAACACATTGCGGTACTGCGTTTGCATGTTTTGCAATTGCAGGTTGAAATTATTCGCTGCAATTTCTTCATTCACTTTTGCCGCATTTGCTTTTGCTTTTTGTGCGCCTGAAAATATCGGTACGCCTACACTAACCTGGAATGAATTAAACCTGTCTGATGATGAATAGGTCTTTTCATCCGGGCCAACAC
>JAEWJV010000548.1 GCA_023386395.1 Bacteroidota bacterium | reverse complement strand
GCCCAACAGCGGTCTTGACCCGCAAACATCATTGGTTATTGACCAGCTTATAAGAAATATTACCACAGAATATAACATTACTACGGTTGTGGTAACGCATGATATGAACAGCGTAATGGAAATAGGCGATCATATAATGTATTTATATAAGGGCAGGAAAGAATGGGAAGGTTCTAAGAAGGATATTATTTTCAGCAAGAACGAAAGACTGAACGAGTTCATTTTTGCTTCTGAATTTTTACAGGGTGCAAAAGCCATCCGCATGCTGGAAGTGGAAGGTAAAATTGAAGAAGGCGCCGCGGTGAAGGAAGCGGAAAAAATAATAAACGAAGGCGATAAGTTACCTTGAGCAGGCTTTCAGTTTTTTTATTGTTTCCTTTGGATCAGCCGAACTGAAAACGGTATTGCCTGCCACCAAAACATCAGCACCTGCACTTACCAAAGATTGTGCATTTTCAGTTGTAACACCACCATCCACTTCAATTAAAACATCCAGCTTTCTTTCATCAATCATTCTTCGAAGTTTCTCTACTTTCTTCAGCGAATGCGGAATAAATTCCTGGCCCCCAAAACCAGGGTTAACCGTCATAATTAAAACATGATGTAAATCTGCTAAAATATCGTCCAGGATAAAAACAGGCGTATGCGGGTTGATGGCAACCGCAGGCTTCATACCTAATTCTTTTATTTGCTGAATATTGCGGTGCAGGTTAGGGCAAACTTCATAATGAACAATAATGCTGTCAGCGCCTGCCTGTTTAAATGCGGGCACAAGATTTTCAGGTGTTTCAATCATTAAATGTACATCGCAGAATTTTGGAGTTGCTTTTCGCACATATTCAATAACCGGGATGCCAAAACTGATGTTGGGAACAAACTGGCCATCCATTACATCAAGGTGCAGCCATTCTGCTTCGCTGGCATTGACCATTTTACATTCATCTTCGAGCTTTAAAAAATTAGCGGCTAATAATGATGGCGCTACGATAGACATAGTTTTTAGTTTACAGTTTTTAGTTTATAAAACCACGTTTCACAACATTAAACATTAAACATTAAACATTCAAAACAATTGTCATTCTGCATTCAATTGCTTCAAATGATCTTTTGCTTCATCTATTGTGGGATCAAGCTGCAGCGATTGTTTAAAACGTAATACAGCGCTGTCTTTTTTATTCATCATTTCATAACAACGCGCCATATAATAATAAGCATCGGCATATAAATTATTCACTGTTGAGGCAAGCTGAAAAACACTCAGGGCTTTATCATATTGTTTCGCATCAAAATAAACGAGGCCTTTTTCAATATAGGCTTCCATGTAAGTATAATTGTTGGCAATGCATTCATCAAAGTATTTCACTGCATCATCTGTTTTGCCGCTGCGGGCAAAATATATACCTGTTATAAAAGCGCAGTTGGCATCTGCTGCCCTGCCCAGGCTTAATGATTTAACACGGGAACATAATAAAATGGCACGTTCATTTTTCATCTCTGCATATAAATTGGCAAGTGCCAGCAGTACATCGGGGGATTCATAAATGCGGGCCGCTTTTGCATAGCTTTTTATAGCGAGTGCTGTATCACCTGCGTCTTCAGCTATCTCTCCCTTTGCGAAAAATAAACCGTAGTTGGCAGAATCTTTATTGGTTAATGAATCCATCTGTGCAAGCGCCTCTTTGTACATCTTCACACTATCCAATGTAAATGCATATTGCAGGCGTAATCCTGCACTGTCAGGATATTCCTTTAACTGTTTTTCCAAAGACTCTATCAGCGGCTGCAAAGCATTTTTCACAGAGTCGTCTTTTTTACCAGATGCAGACTGGTCTGTATTATGGCAGGCAAATAAAATGCCGCTAATAAATATTAAGAATAATAGCTTTTTCATTGAGTGAAATACATTTATGCACTTGCAGCAGCAACCTGCTTTTGAACAACAGCATTATGCATGCGCTGCAGGAAAGATAACATTACATTCATATCATCCACATCATTCACCACCAATAAAAAGTTTTTGCCCACTTGTTTTAACCTTGCTTTATTAGTTCCGGTTTGCAGGTATTGCATGATACCCTGGAATACATCGCTTTCAAAATAAGGCGAATCATTTTTATTGATGAAATAGCAGCGCAACGTTTTATCTTTTAATGTCATCTTTTCAAAACCCAAATCAACAGCAGTCCAGCGGCAACGTACAGTGGTAATCAGGTCTTTTACTTCATTTGGCAATGGCCCGAAACGGTCGATGAGTTCTTTTTCAAATGCCTGCAATTCTTCTTCTTTTTCACAATTATCTAACCTTGTATAAAGCGATAAGCGCTCCGTTATGCTTTCTACATAATCGTCAGGAATAAGAATTTCAAGGTCGGTATCAATGGTACAATCGCTTACATAATCATCCTGCCTGCTGATCTCTTCTTTAAATACATCTTTAAACGACGTGCGTTTTAATTCACGTATGGCTTCATCCAATATTTTCTGATAAGTTTCAAAACCAATATCAGCCATGAAACCGGTTTGTTCACCACCTAATAAATTACCGGCGCCACGAATATCCAGGTCACGCATGGCAATTTGAAAACCGCTGCCTAATTCACTGAATTGTTCCAGTGTTTGCAAACGCTTTCTTGAATCGGTGGGCAACGTACTCATTGGCGGAGCAAGCAAGTAACAGAATGCTTTTTTATTGCTGCGCCCAACACGGCCACGCAACTGGTGCAAATCGCTCAATCCAAATTGGTGCGCATTATTAATAATGATGGTATTTACATTCGGAATATCAACGCCGCTTTCTACAATATTGGTGGAAACAAATACATCATACTTTCTGTCAATAAAATCCAGCAAACGTTCTTCCAATTGGTTACCATCCATTTGTCCGTGCGCAAATGTTATACTTAAATCCGGGCAAAGGCTTTGTATCATTGCACTCATTTCAGCCAAACCAAGCACGCGGTTATGAATAAAGAAAACCTGGCCGCCGCGTTCTGTTTCATAATAGATCGCATCGCGAATAGCATCTTCATTAAACACCGCTACTTCTGTTTGTATCGGCTGGCGGTTAGGTGGCGGTGTATTGATGATGCTTAAATCTCTTGCGCCCATCAAGCTGAATTGTAATGTACGCGGAATAGGTGTGGCCGTTAAGGTTAAGCAATCAACCGTTGCTTTTAATGTTTTTAATTTTTCTTTATGGGCTACACCAAACTTTTGCTCTTCATCAATTATCATTAATCCGAGGTCTTTAAACTTCACGCTGTTGGCCAGCAAACCATGTGTGCCAATGATGATATCAACTTTCCCTTCTTCAACTTTTTTAAGCGTCTCCTTTTTTTCTTTGGCTGATTTAAAGCGGTTGATATAATCAATAGTTACAGGAAAATCTTTCAGCCGCTCACTAAAAGTTTTGTAGTGTTGAAATGCAAGAATGGTTGTGGGAACAAGCACGGCGGCCTGTTTACCATCAACACAGGTTTTAAATGCAGCACGAATGGCTATTTCTGTTTTACCAAAACCAACATCGCCGCAAACAAGCCGGTCCATTGGTGAAGCCTTTTCCATATCCTGCTTTACATCTTCTGTTGCCTTTGCCTGGTCGGGGGTGTCTTCATAAATAAAAGATGCTTCAAGCTCGGTTTGCATATAATTGTCCGGCGTATGCGCAAAGCCTTGCTGTGCCTTTCGTTGGGCATATAACTTAATGAGATCAAAAGCAATTTCTTTAACCTTTGTCTTTGTTTTTTCTTTCAGCCTGTTCCATACATCACTTCCTAATTTATTAATCTTCGGCGCCGTTCCCTCCTTGCCCGTGAACTTTGATATTTTATGCAGGGAATTTATGTTTACATATAAAATATCCCCGTCCTTATAAATAATCCTTACGGCTTCCTGCAGTTTGCCATTCACTTCTATTT
>JAEWJV010000481.1 GCA_023386395.1 Bacteroidota bacterium | reverse complement strand
GTATAAGGCTGGTCAAAAAATCTTATACAATCTTAGCAGGAAAGATTATGGTAAAACTTCCATACATGCATTATCGCCACGAGATGAAAGAGATGGTTTTCCATTTAAAGGAGAAAATAAAAAAACACAAGTAAGATAGCAATATTATCAGGAGGAGTTGTTTCCTGATGGAAGGAATTTTAGATAGTACACCCACCAGTTATTTGGGTGGCAATAATCTTTTATGGCATTCTCCTAGTAGAGCTACAAAGTTTTACTTTGCAATTAATAATTGTTTATAAAATCATCTGCGGCGGTAGATATTTTAATATCTAAATGGCTAACAAATACGCGAAAAATTGTCTGAATCTTTTTTGACCATTCAGCTCTTTCAATTAATGGAAATCCTTTTATCGTTAAATGTTCTTTACTTGAAAATTCAGAACTATGAGAAATAAATTTTTGCTTCCAAAAATTTTCAAAGTACGGCACCATGCAAAAACGATAAAATCCTTTTAATCCTGAACGAAAAACTTTTTCAAGATCCATTATAACCGCCAATTGCAAGTTAGCTGCTTCAGATGCATTAGTAAAACCACTTAAGAGAATACAACCAATAACATAAAGAATGTTTTTATATTCAGCCGGGCAATTTTGAAGCAACGCTTGCATTTGAGTGTACGATATGTTGTCTATAATGATTTGTTCAAAGAGCTTTTTTGCCAACGCAAAAGTCTCCTTGTCCTTTACAGCATATTTATCACTTTCAAATGCAGCATTAATCGTCTCTAATCGCCGCTCGTCAGAAAGTTTATTTTCAATAATATCAAGTGAAACTGAAAATGCAACAGGCAAAAGGATATTTAAATAAATACCGTAGTCATTATCAATGGAATGATTTTGTTGTGCTCTATCCAATAGTTCTTTTAATCCGTCAGATAATTGTTTTCCGCCTCTATTTTTTTGCAGTAACTCAGCATAAAAGCGATCAACGTGCGCTAATACATTATATGCTTGTCTGTATTGTTTATCTATAATAAGATAAAAAATATTTTTTTGAAGAATTGGAACAAACCTCGCCTCGCTTACTGCAATCGAAAGCTCAATGCTTTTATAAGCCCATTTACTTGCATTGTTTAAATCGCCAATTGCCTCAAAGCCATCTTGAAGGATGGATGCAACCATAAATTTACGTTCGTCAAAATAAAATCCCCCTTCAAGTAATTTTTCATTGGAACGGTAAAAAAAACCTGCTTCAGGTACGACAAACTTTTGATTTTCTCCAAAATCCGGTGCTGTTCCGAAGGTCAGAATTTGATTGAGAAATAATACCACGCTTCCGTAGCGTATAACCATTGATTTGAACTCATCATCGGCTTTAAAATTTTCAAGTAAAAGATTATAACCATCAGACAGCAAATAAAAGCCACTGTTAATATTAGATGTATGTGCTTTACCGATAGCAGCTTCTCCGTATAACTTTATTTTATCTTCTATTAAATAAAGATTACTGTTCAAAACAGTTTGAAGCGATTTATCTGCAAAGTGACTCGATTCTTTAATATCCTTTTTGAATAAGGCTTGCGCATAAGCAATCAAATAGTCAAGCGCTTCTGTATAAAATTTAGGAAGACTAATATTGCTTATCTCTTTTAAATGATCTAATGCTTCTTCGACAAAACCTAAATAAAAACATTGTCTACCGAGCTCGTCAATAACAAGAAACTTATAAACCGGATCTGTATCCCAGATATATTTAAATTTTTCTGCTTCTGCTTTGGCAACTCCTAAATCTTTGTGACTTTCGGCAAGATATTTTATCAAGAATTTTAATCCATAAGTTGCAAGTAAAAATAAACTATTGTCTAATGAAAGTTGAATGATCCTATGTAATATACTGGAAGTATTCCCGTCCGAGGCTTTATTTTTAAGCACAGCATTTCTATAAATGGAAACACCTGCCATGACATACATTTCATTTTTGTAGGGATCAAAAATTGAAGGTGGAACTTTTAGTAGTGTAAATTTTTCAAACCACAACTCATATTCCTCGTTCTTGTGGATTTGCGAAAAAGCTATCCAAATACCGTTTAATAATTCATCATTGAACAACTCGTTTTCTTCTTTAAATAATTCATCAATTTTCTTTAATTCTACTTTAGCCTTAACTAAACTATTTAAAGCCTCTAATGGATCGGTGTTGAAACTAAGCCGAAAGAATAACATGTTACTCAATGCTATTTCTATAGAACCAACTTCTTCCTTTTCAAGAATATTGCGTAAGTCTTCACATACAAAACCAATATCCCTTTTTTGTTCTAATGCAAAGGTGATTTGGAAAATCCTAATCTGTACTTTGAACAACGGTATAACTTCTGGCGGAAAGGGATGATAATACCAAAATAAATCAAAACCCCAATCAAAGAATAATTGAGAGCTTTTGGCGAATTCCAACTGGACCTTCAGCAAAATAAAAGCTGCATTATTATAATCATGTCCTAATGAGAAATATAAGATTGCGGTCGCCGCATCTATTTGTGAGATATTTTTCTTTTCTATAATCTGTTTAGCAAGCTTTTTGTAAATTTTGTGTTTTGTGTTTAAATCAACATTATCATCCAATCTTTTTATTAATGGCGACAACAAAAGGTAGCCATTTCCATTCTCTTGAAGCCATGTTCCCTTCAATTGATTAATCCTCTCTCCAGGACGATCAATAGCAGGTTCGATAGAACTTATGATCTCTACAATATCCATCCCAAAACGCCCAATAACAAACTTCAGACGGTACAGTAAATTTCGAGTTGTTAAATCAGCAGTGTCTTGAATAAGTTTAGCGTAGGCATGTCGTTCACTTCCTTCATCAAATTTTCCGGAAAAGATTGAAGTAAGCGTTTGCTCATTAATATTCCATTCTCTTTCTCGAAGGTATTTCCCTGCGGAATTTATTATCAATGGATGCCCGTCAGTAATTGTTGTTACTAAGCCTGCAACAGCTTCCGCTACACTTTCAGATGCACCCATGTGTTGAAATAAGGATGCCGTTTCTTCTTTTGAAAAAGGCGGTATTGGGTGAGACTGAATATCTAAATCGTGTAGCTCGCCCATATTGAATGGAACGTGATAATTTGATGTAATTAAAACACATACTTCATTATTAGCAGCGACTCTAATAAAATCACTTAAATGCCCCTGCACGGACGTAGCGCCAGTCAAATCAGGAATGTCATTAAGAATGATAATTGCTTGCGACTCTATTTTGGTGAACAAAAGTTCAACTGTTTCTCTATAATTGTTTAATATTTTTTGTCCATGATAAGTGCACAATAAAGTAATTAGCTGTTCAATCAGCTGCTCGCTTTTTAAATCTCGGCATTCAATCCATAATTTTCGCTCTGATGTTTTCTTTGCTATAAGCACAGCCAAGCTTGTTTTACCTGTTGAAATAGGACCCCGTATCCATAGGGCATCCGCTTGTTTAAGAATTGAAAGGAATTTATCCACGACAACAGTGCGTTCACTGATTACATACAAATAAGGAACTTTTAAATCACCATAGAAAAACTCGCTTGAAATTCGAAGACCTTTTTGAGTTTGACTTTGTGATTCTTCAATAATTTTAGAGAGAAGTAATTTTAAATCTTGAATTTCAGAATTATTACTTTCAGACCCTAATCCAGACGCTTTCGGTATAAGTTCTTTCTCAAGCAGAAACTTAATTCTATTAAATTTCAAGAGGTCAGCTTCAACTTCATAGATTTCTTCAATTTTGTCAATTAAATTTTGTGGATATAAAATATCGTTGGAAGGATTAAAGCTTGATAGA
>JAEWJV010000464.1 GCA_023386395.1 Bacteroidota bacterium | reverse complement strand
CCCCAACGCCACAAGCCTTGTTGCTTTAAGCGTAATGAAGCATTGGGAAATGGCCCCGCTTGAACCGGGCATGTTTGATAAGGCAGGTTTAAATTTTGCAATTACGGCAAGTGGTACTTCACCCGGTGAATTCCTGGATAATCTTCGTAAAGCAATTGATAATGGATTGAGTGAATCGAAAGCGTTAGATGCTTTAACCAAAACGCCTGCCACATTAATTGGCGCTTATGATAAAATAGGCAGTATTGATGTTGGCAAGCTTGCTGATTTCATTATTGCAACAGGTCCTGTGTTCAATGAGAAAACAGTGTTTCTTCAAAACTGGATTTTGGGTAAAAAATTTACATTAACAGATAAAGGATGGAACGACTATCGTGGTAATTATAAGCTCACCATCAAACAAAATAATAACAACAGGCAATATGATATGGCTGTAGAAGGCAGGCCTGATAAGCTTTCAGCCACTATTAAACCTGCAGGCGATACAACGAAAACCGATGTTAAATTAAGCATCATCAATAACTCGGTTAATTTAAGATGGAGCACTAAAGCAGACAGTTCCAAAAACAATTTTCTTGCCGGCATCATTAATAACAATGTTTGGAATGGTTCCGGTTATGATGCTTATGGTAATACAGTAGCCTGGAATATGGTTGTAGCATCACCATATATTGAAAAGCCTGATACCGCTAAATCAAAAAAGAAAAAAGATTTAATTATTGATACAAGCGTATTATATCCTTTTGTTGGTTATGGTTTTAAAACAATTCCAAAACAGGAAGATGTTTTAATTAAAAATGCAACGGTGTGGACGAATGAAGCTGATGGCATTTTGCAAAACACAGATGTATTAATTAAAGGGGGAAAGATTGCTGCAGTTGGTAAAAATCTTTCTGCCGCAGGCTCCAAACAAATTGATGCAACCGGTATGTATGTATCGGCCGGCATTATTGATGAGCATTCACATATTGCGGCAACCGGCGGTATAAATGAATGTTCACAATCTGTAACCGCAGAGGTGCGTGTGGGCGATGTAATAGATCCTGAAGATATACAGATTTACCGCCAGCTTTCCGATGGTGTAACATCTTCTCATATTTTGCACGGAAGCTGCAATACAATCGGCGGGCAAACGCAGTTAATAAAATTAAGATGGGGTAAGGATGCCGAAGAAATGAAATTTGAAAACTGGGACGGCTTTATAAAATTTGCTTTGGGTGAAAATGTGAAGCGTTCTTATTCTCCCACCAACAGCCGTTTTCCGAATACACGTATGGGCGTAGAACAGGTTTTAACGGATGCTTTTACACGCGCTGAAGATTATGAAAAACAAGGCGAGGGTAAAAGAAGGGATTTGGAGTTAGATGCATTGGTGGAAATTTTAAATGCAAAAAGATTTATAACCTGCCATTCTTATGTGCAAAGCGAAATCAATATGCTGATGCATGTTGCCGATTCCTTTCATTTTAAAGTAAACACTTTTACGCATATTCTTGAAGGCTATAAAGTAGCTGATAAATTAAAAGCCCATGGCGCTTATGCATCCACCTTTAGCGACTGGTGGGCTTATAAAGCTGAGGTGCAGGATGCCATTCCTTATAATGCCGCTTTGATGACGGATGTTGGTTTAACTGTTGCTGTAAACAGCGATGACGCTGAAATGGCGCGTCACTTAAACCAGGAGGCTGCCAAGACCATTAAATATGGTGGTATAACGCCGGAGCAGGCATTTAAAATGTGCACATTAAACCCTGCCATTATGCTGCATGTTGAAGACCGTGTTGGTAGTATAAAAGTTGGTAAAGATGCAGACCTTGTTTTATGGAATGACAACCCGCTGAGCGTATATGCAACTGCACAAAGAACGTTTGTTGATGGCATTGAATATTACGACAGGCAGCGTGATTCAGCCATGCGTATTTATATAGCCAACGAAAGAAACAGGCTTGTTCAGAAAATGCTTACTGCAAAGAAAGAGGGCGCCAAAACGCAGCCCGCTGCAAGAACATTTGACCAGATAAATGAATGTGAAGAAGACAGGGTTGGGGCGATGGCTGGAGGTTTTTAATTAATGTTTCAGGCTTAAAATAATTATCATGAAAAATATTCTCATAGTACTCTTTTTAATATTTTTTATAAACGCGATGGCGCAATCAAACGTTTTACCAGCGCCTGCACAAAAAGAAACCATTGCATTAACGCATGCAACTATTCATATTGGAAATGGAGAAGTAATTGAAGATGGAACAATTGTTTTTACAAATGGAAAGATTACGGCAGTTGGTAAATCCGCTGATGTTAGCGGCGCAAAAGTTATTGACTGCACCGGCAAACAAATTTATCCAGGTTTCATTTTAAGCGATAGCCAGATCGGCCTGAATGAAATAGGTGCAATACGTTCTGAGCACGACGATTATGAACTGGGCGAATTGAATCCCGGTGTGCATTCACTGGTTGCTTACAATACCGATTCAAAAATTATCAATACCGTTAGAAGTAATGGTATTTTGCTGGCAAACATTGTTCCTGATGGCGGCATTATCAGCGGCACTTCATCTGTTATGCAGTTAGACGGATGGAACTGGGAAGATGCCGCATATAAAAAAGATAACGGTATCCATTTTCGTATGCCTTCGCTTATGCAAACCCGCAGAAATAGTGATGCTGAGGAAATATTGAAAGAAGCATACAACCAGATTGATGAAGTGCGCACTTTCTTCCGCGAAGCGAAAGCCTATCTTGCCGAACCATCGCATACAGTTACCAATATAAAGTTTGAGGCAGTAAAAGGATTATTTAATCAAACCCAAACTTTTTTTGTGCATTGCGAAATGGTAAATGAAATGATGATTGCTATTGAATTTGCAAAGGAATTTGATTTTAAAACAGTAATTGTTGGCGGCACGGAGGCCAATAAGATCACTGATTATCTTAAACAAAACAACATTGGCGTTATACTCAATCAAATGCATACATTGCCTGTAATGCAGGATGATGATGTGGATACCTATGCAAAACTGCCCTATCAATTGCAGCAGGCGGGCGTATTGTATTGCATTAATGATTTTGATGAAATGAACCGTGGCCGGAATCTTATGTTCAATGCAGGCGTAGCAGCTGGTTTTGGCCTTACTAAAGAGCAGGCATTGCAGGCAATAACATTGAATGCCGCAAAAATTTTGGGTATTGATAAAAAAACAGGATCACTTGAAACAGGCAAAGACGCTAATATTATTATAAGCGATGGTGATGTGTTGGATGTTAAATCAAGCATCATTGATTATGCTTTTATACAGGGCAGGCAGATAAATCTTGATAACAAACAAAAACAATTATACGAGCGCTATAAAACAAAGTATGGGTTAAGTAAATAATGCTATTATAAAAAAAGCCGGCAACTGCCGGCTTTTTTTATAATAAGGAAACCTGATTGTATCATTTAGGCATGTCAAAAATTGCCGGGTCAATTTCTTTATTTATTTCAATTTTATTGACGGTTACATCTAAGGCAAACTGCTCCATGTCCAGATGTGTTTTGTTGGGGAAAATAATACCAGAATCTGTTTTTTGATAATCTGAAGGCGTTACAGTTATTGTTATAGGCTGGCCCATCGCTTCTCCTGTTTTTACTACCTGCATTATATACCAGGTTGAAGGGTCTATATAATAAGTAATATCTGAATTATACTTGTTGGTGTATTTGATTTTATAGGCATTTACATCACCAACTTTTTCCTGGCCCTGTAATTCAACCTTTGCTCCATTTGCAGCATAGTTAAACAGAGGGTCAATATAAATCTGGTCTGCTGAAGCATGAAACTGATCATCAGGCAATGCTGCTGCATCTGTCGATCCTGCAAAAGGATTAATCATCCACCCGCTTTTGTCTGTTACAACCTGTACCAGCTTCTGGCCGTTAAAATCAGATTCATTTCTATATCCCTTTCCATTTACAATAGACGTTTTGGTGGCAGATTGATTACCCATTACTTCGGTGCTGCTTTCCATATACACAGAATTTACCTGCGACAATTTATCCTTCCCGCCAATAGCGTCAATATGTTTTGCAATAATTTCATCTGCAGTTTGTGCTTTTGCACAGGTTAAAAAAGTAATTGCGAGTAAAGTAAGAATTGATGTTTTCATTGTAATTGTTTTTTTAGATATATAAAAATAAAATTCAGGTAAAAAAGGATAGGTTGTAAAAAAATGCCGGTATTTATTTTCAAGGCCAACTATAATATGTGCGCCGATTAATTTTATTTCAGCAACAAAAGCCGAAATACGTGCGTATATTTTAAACAGTTTGTTTATTTGCAGGCAATTCAGGTTGCGAATTAATTTACTTTTATCACTTCAAATTAAAGTCATGTATAATTTACTAAAAGGAAAGAAAGGCATCATCTTCGGTGCATTGAATGAACAAAGTATTGCCTGGAAAACTGCGCAGGCCTGCTACCGCGAAGGCGCCCAGCTTGTTTTAACCAATGCGCCTATTGCTTTACGCATGGGTGAAATAAATAAGCTTTCTGCTGAATGCGGCAATGCACCTGTTATTCCTGCCGATGTGGTAAATATGGATGACCTGAAAAAACTGTTTGAAGAAAGTATGAAACATTTTGGCGGAGGTATTGATTTTATTCTGCATTCAATCGGCATGAGCCTTAACGTGCGTAAGGGGAAAGCTTATACGGAAATCGACTATAACTTCAATCAGAAAACGCTGGATATTTCAGCCATGAGCCTGCACCGCGTTTTGCGCACCGCGTGGGATCTTGATGCATTGAATGAATGCGCCAGCGTGGCAGCGCTTACTTACATTGCTGCACAACGTGTATTCCCTGATTATAATGAAATGGCCGATGCCAAAGCATTGCTTGAAAGCGTTACCCGCAGCTTTGGCTATTATTATGGTATAAAGAAAAAAGTGCGCGTAAATACCATATCCCAGTCACCCACAAAAACTACTGCCGGCAGTGGCGTAAAAGGCTTTGATGGCTTTATGGCTTATGCCGAAAAAATGAGCCCGCTGGGTAATGCATCCGGTGAAGACTGCGCCAACTATTGCACTTTGCTTTTTAGCGATTATGCAAAAATGGTGACCATGCAAAACCTGTTTCACGATGGTGGCTTTTCGTTCACCGGCGTCAGCGAAGCGGTGATGGAGAAAATGGGCTAATAGTTGTTTAGTTAAAAGGATTATTTAATGACTGGGTGGTTAAAAGGAAATTAAAGCGTTTTGGAAAAAGTGGAAATGCAAAACCCGTAAAGCGAAAGGGAAGTATAAAAGGAAAAAGAAGCGTTTTTGATGATGCGCTTGCTACTGCCCCAACGGAGCGTCGCAACAGAAGATGCATCAGGGCGCTACAGCGGGTAACAAAATAATTTTAAAAGGAAAATGGAGCGTTTTAAAAAAAAACCGGGTTACTACAGGTGCCCGGTTTTTCTTTTTTGGTACGAACAGCTAACATGTGCAACAGGCTGTGCCGTAACAGGTTCAAATTTAAATTAGTATCACACAAAGTGCAGTTTGGCAACGCATTTGTTTTAATGTACCTATTATGAACCCTAAAACAGATGGTTATGAAGCGATGGATAATAACAGCAGCAGCGGCGCTGTTGTTGGCAGGTGGCGTGCAGGCACAAACCACTGAAAATAAAACGACGCAAGAGGAGGCTACAAC
>JAEWJV010000460.1 GCA_023386395.1 Bacteroidota bacterium | reverse complement strand
TGATAACATTATACGTCCAGTTGGTATTTACACCACTGCCTTCAACCGGCACAAGGCGATAAGATAAACCGTCCCTGCGTATATAATTGCTAAACCCAAGTTCACCGTAAGGCATGGTAAAATAGATGGGACGCTTCCACTTATTGGCGGCAATTACGCATAAAATAGCCAGGTCATTTTTATACAAATTATTCTTGGGAATATTGAAACGAACGGCATCGACAATACTGTCGTTCGCGTTAACCGTACCGTTACTTAATACGAGCTGCTTATCAACCGGCAATGCAACTTTATGTACCGGGAAAGTATTGTACCTGTTACCGTTTTGTGCGCCAACCAGCGAAACATCACTTCCCACATAATCTTTCATCATCTGGTAAAGATCATAAAAGCGATCTTCAGGAAATTGGGGATTTGCATTAAAGAAAACCACGTCGCGGTTATTACCTTCAATCTGGTCTGCGGAAAGAATTAAATCAATCGGGGCGCTCTCATTCACTTTATAACGAAGCTGGTTTACATACCAGTCTGTGCCAAGCAGGCTTGTATTAATAACACGAATGTCGCGGCGTATGCCTTCCACTTCCTGTGCATACCAAAGTGGATAAGTATCGTTATCGCCAAAGGTGAAAAGAATGGCATTGGGTGCACAGCTTTCAAGATAATCTTTGGCTATATCACGGGCCATTTGCTTTTTGCTGCGGTCATGATCGTCCCATTCCTGCTGACCCATTAATACCGGCACCGCCAGTGACACAGCTATAGATGCATAAGCAATGGTTGAAGGGGTTTTCAGCATCTTAAAAATATAAGGAATGCCTGCTGCAATAGCGCCAAACAAAATGGCAAAACCAATACCGAGCCCTATGCCGCCGCCTGCTGCCAATGCACCAAATAAAAATAATGCCGCAAAGATGCCGCCGGAAATTAGCATAGATTTTAATGCCTTCGGGTCCCATTTGGTGGCCATTTCTGTAAAGTAAGGCACTGCGAGGCCAATCCATATTGCAAATGCATAGAATGATCCTACATAAGCATAGTCACGTTCACGCGGCTGGTAACCTGCCTGGTTAAGATAAATGACAATGGCAAAGCCGGTGAAATAAAAAAGTAACAGTGTAACCAGGGCATCGCTGCCTTTCTTGCGGAAATGATAGAACATGCCGATCAAGCCCAAAATAAAGGGCAGCATAAACAAGGTGTTATGCGCTTTATTATGTTTAATGCTATCAGGCAAATAGGTTTGATCGCCATACAGTGCGCTATCCATAAACGGAATACCTGAAATCCAGTTGCCATCGCGTACATTGCCTGCATATAAACCCTGCAAATCATTTTCCCTGCCGCTAAAGTTCCAGAAGAAATAACGCAGGTACATGAAGTAGTTCTGATAGCTTACAAAGAAACGCATGTTATCCATGAAAGTAGGTGGCCGTTCATACGTCCCATCCTGCTTTTTCTGGATGCCCATAAACACGGCATAATAATCCGCATGGTTCTGATCGTTGCTGGCATCCCACATACGCGGGAAAACCATTTTATCTTCTTTGTTATAAACGTATTTATAGCTGCGGACAACTTTTATGTATTTGTCTTTACTTTTCTGGTAAGAATCAGATTCTTTTGAATCGATGGGCTGCGCTGTAAATTTCTGACCATATAGTATCGGGAAATCACCATACTGTTCACGGCCAAGATAACCAACCAGGCTCATAGGATTATCAACATTGTACATGTCAACGGCGGGATCGGCGTTACTGCGGATAAGTGTGGTTAGATAAGAGCTGTAACCTATCAGCATAAAAGCCAGGCACCATAAACCAAGGCGTAAATAATACCACCCTTTTTTTGAAGCAACGCGCAGGCCGAGCCATATAAGCGCCGCCAAAAGCACAAAAAATACGGTAAAGCCGGAGAAGAATGGCATGCCCAGTGAATTCACAAAAAAGATGTCGAAATAACCGGCTGCCTTAATTGTTACCTGGATTACGCCCACCTGTACTACACCAACGATAATACAGCTAAGCACGAAAAATATGTAAGTGCCACCATAAAAATCTTTACGGTCTTTATTGTAGCCTTCAACCAAATATAATAAACCGATTGCCGCTGCTGCGCCCAAAAGAATAAGACCGGCAACCGTAGCATCCATCGGCACACCCCTCGAACTGTCAGCCTGCGCACTGGCGCTTGCCAATGCCACAATAAAACCTAAAATACCACCGATAACAGTAAGCCTTATAAAATATTTTCTTATAACCTCATAACGAAAATGTTCGCGCTTGCGGAAGAAATAAACCATTACAATGGCAGGAATGGTTAGCAGGTTCAGCAGGTGCACACCAATGGATAAACCCATCAGGAAGAAGATCAGCACAATCCATTTATCAGCACCAGGTTCATCGGCCGTATGTTCCCATTTAAGAATGGCCCAGAAAACAATGGCGGTAAAGAAAGAACTTAGTGCATATACTTCGCCTTCAACGGCACTGTACCAGAATGAATCGGTAAACGTATAGGCCAGTGCGCCTATTATACCGGCGCCCATAATTGTTACCAGTTGCGTTTTACTTAATTCGTTATTGTTTTTGCTGTTGCCCAGCGCAATACGGCGCGCAAAATGGGTTATTGTCCAGAATAAAAATAAGATGGTAAAGCCGCTGGCAAGAGCGTTCATAATGTTCACGGCTTTAGCAGCGGTCATAGGGTTATCGCCAAAAAGCACAATAAAAACCCTGCCCAACAAAACAAACAATGGAGCGCCGGGCGGGTGCGGAATCTGTACTTTAAAAGCACTGCTCACAAATTCACCGCAATCCCAAAGGCTGCCGCCAGCTTCGCTGGTCATTATATAAACAGTACAGGCAATAAGGCAAACCACCCAGCCCGTATAATTATTAATGCGCTTGAAGTTCATGTAAGAAATTTTGAATGTCCCTGTTTTTTAAAGTGGCAGCAAACCTAATATAAACAAATGAAAATGGGAAAAGTGATTGTTATTTTGAGAATAGTTTTCAGGCGCCGCATTTCCCACAAATTTTTCATGTGTGGCCAGGCAATAACGTATCCGGTTTTTGCAGTTGCAGCAGCTTAGCAAGTGCTTACGTAGCGATAATTGCCTTTATCATAAAAAAAGTTGTGTAACTAAAAAGTTACTCAATATATTTGCGTAACCCAAAAGTTACGTATTATGCAAAACAGTATTCATCATAAAGTTTTCTTTTCATTCCCGCCAAATATTGTGTGGGATTATCTTACCAAGACTGAATTAATTGAGCAATGGCTTATGAAAAATGATTTTAAGCCGGTGGTTGGCCACGATTTTAAATTTACTACCCGTGCCCTGCCCAATCATAATTTTGACGGCATTATATACTGCAAAGTGCTGGAAGTAATTCCATTTAAAAGGCTGGTTTATTCATGGAAAGGCGGTGGAGGCAATGATAAAATCAGGCTTGATTCAATTGTAGAATGGACATTGCATGAAAAAGACAACGGAACGGAAGTTGAATTAAACCACGCGGGTTTCAGGGAAACTGATGTAACTATGTTTATGGCTATGGATGCCGGATGGCTGAAGAATATTAAAGAGATAAATGAACTTATAAAGACTGCACAACATGGTACAACGAACGCCTGACGTTTTCCAGGTAATTGCCGATCCCAGCAGGCGGCAGATATTGCAATTGCTTTCAAAGGAAAGTTTAACCATTAATGCGCTGGCTGAAAATTTTGACATGAGCCGCCCTGCTGTTTCAAAGCATATAAAAGTATTATACAATGGCGGGTTTATATCCATTCAAACTATAGGAAGACAGCGGCATTGCGTATTAAAACAGGATGGGTTTAATGCTGTTCAGCAATGGATAAATTATTTTGACAGTTTCTGGCAAACAAAACTTAAAAAGCTGGAAGATGTGCTGAACGCAAAAACGGTAAAGAAATGATTATTAATCACTAAAACAAATAACATGGGTAATGGTATTGTAACGGTTGAAAAACTTTATAACGCACCTGTTGAACAGGTTTGGAACGCCTTAACTGATAAAGAAGAAATGCGTAAATGGTATTTTAATGTAAGCGATTTTAAACCCGAAAAAGGGTTTGAATTCAGCTTTGCAGGACAAGGCAGCAAAGGAGAAGAATATGTGCATACATGCAAGGTGCTGGAAGTTATTCCTAATAAAAAATTACAGTATAGCTGGGTGTATAAAGGTTATCCCGGTTATTCGGTTGTAACGTTTGAATTATTTGAAGAAGGTAACACAACACGTTTAAAACTTACACATGAAGGCTTGGAAAGCTTTGCAGAAAACGGGCCTGATTTTGCAATTACAAGCTTTAATGGCGGCTGGAACGAAATTGTGAATGTGATGCTGGAAAAGTATCTGGCAAATAAGTAAAAGCCATTGGTATTATTTAGATCAATAAAGGCAAGATCATATTTGCCAGCAACCAGCTTATTTAATGTATCGGCTTTGGCTATAGTATTTATTTGCCAAACATCGGCGCAAATAAACCCGGGCTTTTACAAACATTAAGCTGGTTGCATTTAAAAATATTAGTTTATTAATTCCATCATCTATAAAGATTAACATCAACCGCCTGGTTAAAAATTAAAATAACCCAAACCGCCAGGCCGGATATTAAATTTCAACAGTAATAAATAAACCGCTTTTGTTTATAATAGTATAATTTGAAGCTGTTAT